>JAYTIG010000627.1:0-2907 GCA_043731995.1 Hyphomicrobiales bacterium | reverse complement strand
TCTCCCGCCGGGGGAGAGGGTTGAATTGAGTTAAGTTGTCGATTGGAGAAATTTATGAAAAACGCACAAGCCATCATTGAAGCCGCGTGGGAAGTGCGCGACAAAGTCTCCCTGAAAACCAAGGGTGATACGCGCAAGGCGGTGGAATTTGCGCTGGGGCAGTTGGATAGCGGCAAGCTGCGCGTGGCCTCCAAGGAAAGTGGCAATTGGGTTGTGCATCAATGGCTCAAGAAAGCCGTGTTGCTGTCTTTCCGGCTGAACGACATGGAAGTGATCAAGGGCGGGCCTGGCACGTCGAAGTGGTGGGATAAGGTTCCGTCGAAATTTGACGGTTGGACAGCAAAGAAATTCCGCGACTCCGGCTTTCGCGCCGTGCCCAACTGCATCGTGCGCCGCTCGGCCTATATCGCGCCGGGCGCCATCCTGATGCCTTCATTCGTGAACCTCGGTGCCTATGTGGATACCGGCACGATGGTCGACACCTGGGTGACGGTGGGTTCCTGCGCGCAGATCGGCAAGAATGTGCATCTTTCCGGTGGCGTTGGCATTGGCGGTGTGCTGGAGCCGATGCAGGCAGGGCCCACAATCATTGAAGACAATTGCTTCATCGGCGCGCGCTCGGAAGTGGTTGAAGGTGTTGTGGTGGGCGAAGGCTCTGTCATCTCGATGGGCGTGTTCATCGGCCAATCCACCAAGATCATCGACCGTACCACAGGTGAGGTTCACATGGGCAAGGTGCCGCCTTATTCAGTGGTGGTTTCCGGCTCCTTGCCGCAGAAACCTTTTGCGGACGGCACGCCCTCACCATCCTTATATTGCGCCGTGATCGTCAAGCGCGTCGATGAAAAGACGCGCAGCAAGACGAGCATCAATGAACTGTTGCGGGATTGACTTTGCTCCTCAGGGGAGAACTTGCCCTGATTGCCTCGGCCGTTTTGTCAATTGTTAACCCCCTGTCATCTCTCTGGATTTGAACTATAGTCCTTTTGGGGGATGTGATTCACAGGGAGATGCATATGGATTGGAAGAACCTTTATCTGAGCCTTGAGGGGCGCACCAACCGCAAGCCGTTTTGGCTGGGTTTGCTCGCTATGGCTGTTGCAACTTGGATTTTGGAATTTATTTTGTTTGGTGCTTTTGGCGTGAGCATGATGCCGACGGTTGATCCCAATGCTGACCCGGCCGCCGCTGCCGCCGCAGCATCGGCAATGATGAGCAAGTTGATGGTGCCGATGGGCATCCTCTGGCTGATCATCATTTGGCCCGCAATTTGCCTCTATGCCAAACGCTGGCATGACCGCGACAAGAACGGCTGGTGGACGCTCATCGGACTAGTGCCAATCATTGGCGGCATCTGGATGCTGGTAGAACTTGGCTTCCTGCGTGGCACTGAAGGGCCAAACCGCTTCGGGCCGGACCCGCTGGCGGGGCAGTAATCTCTCGAATCCCTCATGCTGAGGCCCTTCGCGTCAGCATGAGGCAAGAGGGTGTGGCGGGCGCAAAAATCCCCGCTATACTCTGCCCATGCCCACGTCCAAGCCTGTCACCATCCTGCAAAACCTGATCCGCTGCCGCTCCATCACACCCGATGAAGGCGGCGCGCTGGACTATCTGGAGGCTCTGCTCTCCAAGGCCGGCTTTCAGTGCCATCGCCTGAAATTCACTGACAAAGACACCCCGGACATCGACAACCTTTATGCCCGCTGGGGCACGGACGCGCCGCATCTTTGCTTTGCGGGGCACACCGATGTGGTGCCGCCCGGCGACGAGGCCCTGTGGAAGCATCCACCTTTTGCTGCCGAGATTGCGGGGGGCAAGGTTTATGGACGTGGGGCCACCGACATGAAGGGTTCCGTTGCTGCCTTTGCCTCTGCCGCGCTGGATTATGTGAACAGCCGTGGCGCCAAGCCGGGCAGCCTTTCATTTCTCATCACCGGCGATGAAGAAGGCCCGGCCATCAATGGCACGGTGAAGGTTCTAGGCTGGATGAAACAACACGGCCATGTGCCCGATCATTGCATCGTGGGCGAGCCTTCCTGCGTGGACAAGCTGGGCGATACCATCAAGATCGGCCGGCGTGGTTCGCTGTCTTTCATGGTCGCTGTTGATGGCAAGCAAGGCCATGCCGCCTATCCGCACAAGGCCGACAACCCGGTGCCCAAGCTGGCGCGCTTCATTGACCGCATTGCGAATTTGCCGTTGGATGAGGGGAATGTGCATTTTGATGCCTCGACACTGGCTGTCACTTCATTTGACGTGGGCAACCCGGCCACCAACGTGATCCCGGCGCGGGCTGCGGCGAAATTCAACATTCGGTTTTCCACTGAACACACGGCTGATTCACTCCGGGCGCTTGTCCAAGGTCAAGTGGACAACTTGCATCAGGAGTTGGGTGGCAGATGGACCGTGGCCGTCACTGAAGGCGGCGATGCCTTCATCACCGAACCGGGAGCATTCGTGGGTCTGGTGCAGGATGCCGTGGCTGAGGAAACAGGGATTGTGCCCAAACTCTCCACCTCTGGCGGCACGTCCGATGCGCGGTTTGTAAAGGATTATTGCCCCGTTTTGGAATTCGGGCCGACCAATGCCTCGATCCACCAAACCGATGAGCACATTGGCGTGGAAGAAGTGAAAGCCACGGCGCGGGTCTATGCGCGGATCATTGAAAAGTATTTCGGGGGCTAGAGGTCGTCCCTCTCCCCTTGCGGGAGAGGGTAGGAATTTCGTGCGTTCGATGCTCCGAACCGCCCGCCTCACAGTTATGTGAAGGCCCGTGAAGCATCCGAGTCTCCGGCGGTCTCGTTTCAGGAACAGTCACCCTGTTGGGGACTGGAAAATTGAAACAGGAGAGCACCATGAACCTCAAGCGCATTGCCATTACGACCGCAACATTGATCAGCCTTTCGG
>JAYTIG010000626.1:0-2914 GCA_043731995.1 Hyphomicrobiales bacterium | reverse complement strand
CGGCGTAGAAAGGCTGCAGGTCCTTCGCGGCCCGGGTGTAAATCAGCCAACCTGACAGCGCGATGGAAAGGGCCGCAACAACCAGTGGCCCCGCCCAGCCCGCCGCCAGCCAGCTTGCGGCATAGATCACTTGCGCCAGCCATTCCTTGGCAATCCACGGCTGGCCTTCGTGGGTGTAAGAGAATGTATCGACTTGCGGCACGGCCCAGGTTGAAAGCATGTTCAACCCGCTTTTGATGTGCCACCACAAGTCAGCCTCGCGCAACAGCAGGTTCACATGAAAGGCGGCATTGGCAAACACCAAGGCCGCAACAAGGGCACCGAAAGCCAATATCACGCCCCGGCTCAATTTCGCGCCTTCATCCATGCTTTGCATGCCTCCATCGGAACAAATCCCACAAAAGTGGAGATCACTTTTGTGGGATTTGTTCCAAGTTGTTAAACGGCGCTATTCCTTTTCGGCAAGCCTTCTCGGCTTGCCGGGAAGCGCGCAAGAATCAGTTGCAGATGATTTAACACGCATATGCACTTGGCAAAAACGCCATGGCGCTTTAGCGTTGCTGAAACACCAACCGAAAAGCAGTTCTCATGAAAACCCTCGACACCAAGCTCGCCAAGATCAAAGCCGGCAAATACCGCGCGCAGGATTTCATCATCGCCGATGCCAAGGATGGCGACATGGGCTTTGGCCGCGCCGCCCCCGGCCCCAAGCGCGATGAAAACCGGCTTAAAACCAAACCCGAATATTTGGCCGCCATGGCAGAGATGACCAAATCCGGCCTGGTGGATATCATGCTGGTTTCAGCTTCATCGGCAGAAGCTTTGAACAGGCAGAAGCTGTTTGCGAAATCCAGGGTGACACCTGCCATCCGCCTGAATGACACCACCGACATCTGGTCACAGCGCGGGGGCTCTTACAAGGAACAGCCTTCGCAGCCGTTCCGTTCCGCGCGCCTTACAGAGTCACGCAAGCTGACTGATCTAGGCCTTTATTCAGTGACTTACAGCAATAATGTGAATCACGATATGAAGACCCTTCAGGCCTATTCTGCGTTCCGTGAAGAGGCGCATAAAGCGCGCATGCGTCACTTTCTTGAGGTGTTCAACCCGGCCTTTGACATTGGCCTGCGCGGGGCTGACTTGGGCACCTTCATCAATGATTGCATCGTGCGCACGCTGGCCGGTGTCACCTCCGCTGAATTCCCCGCTTTCCTCAAGATGCAATATAATGGCCCGCGCGCCATGGAAGAACTGGCAAGCTACGATCCGCTGCATCTCATCGTCGGCATTCTGGGTGGTGCGCGCGGCACCACGCGCGACACTTTTGAACTGGCTTCGCAGGCGGAAAAACATGGTGCCCGCGTGGCGCTGTTTGGCCGCAAGATCAATTTTGCCGAAAGCCCCGTGAAGCTGGTGGAACTGATGCGCGCCGTGATCGAGAATGATCTCACCGCCAAAGAGGCCGTGAAGGCTTACCATGATCACATGACCAAGAACCGCCTGACGCCCGACAGGCCTTTGGCGCAGGATATTGAGATCACCGATATGGTACTGAAATAGTCAATATGATGGCCAAGAGCCCTCATCCGCCTGTCGGCACATTCTCCCATGCCTTGCAGGCACGGGAGAAGGCAGATCCGGTTGGCCTTCTCTCGTTTGCGCTTGCAAATGGGAGAAGGTGCCAGACAGGGCGGATGAGGGCCGGAGCGCGACCATGATCTCGGCGCAAAACCGTAATGGCATTCTCTGTGGCGGTGCCTGGTGTGTTGACAGAAATATCACATTGAATTTCTGGCCACGGCAGGAAACCGTGGCCACCATGTTGGCCCAAACGGATTTTGGTGGCTGCCCGGGGCATAACATGGCTTCTGCCTTGAAGCGGTTGGGCGCGCCTTTTCCTGTGGAGGCGCAGGGGTTGGTGGGCGATGATGAATTTGGCCATCTTCTGTTTCGCATTTGCGATGAACTCGGCGTCAAGCGCGACATGCTGGAAATGCGGCCCGGAATTGCCACATCGCTCACGCTGGCCATGACACCGCAAGACACGGGCAAGCGTACTTTCTTTCACAACCCCGGCGCCTTGGCGCTGCAAAGCCCCGATGATTTTGATTTCAGCCGCACACAGGCCCGCATACTCCATATGGGCCTGCCGGGCTTGCATGCCATTCTTGATGCACCGTGGAAGGGTGAAGTCTCCGGCTGGGTCGCCGTGTTAAAAAAAGCGCGCGCGGCGGGCCTGCAAACCAATATGGAACTGGTGAGCATCGAACCGCAAAAAATCCGCGCGACGGCTGAAACCTTCCTGCCATTCCTCGACATGCTGGTGATCAATGACGAAGAAGTTGGCGCCATTGCAGGCGTGGATTCGGTGCCGGGCGGGAAGACGGACGCAGCGGCAGTGCGCATCGCCGCCGCCACCGTCATGCAGCGTTTTCCATTGCAGCTCATTGCTGTTCACTACCCGCTCGGCGGGCTGGTGTTGACCCGCGGCGGCGAAACTGCCGAACACTCTTCAGTGAATGTGCCGGTGGCAGAGGTGAAGGGCAGCAACGGCGCTGGCGATTGTTTCGCAGCTGGCATCTTGATCGGCCAACATGAAGGCTGGCCCATCCTGCAATCCTTGAGATTGGCTCACGCGGCGGCTGCGATGTCATTGCGTTCAACCACCACTACAGCAGCAGTCGAGAACTGGCAGACCTGCCTCAGCCAGGCCGAAAAATGGGGCTGGCGGGGATAGACCAAACCTTCCGTTAATTTGCCAAAATTCGTCATCCCCGCGAAGGCGGGGATCCAGCTTAAGCCAACAGGCTCAGCATCCAACCAAAGCTGGGCCCCTGCTTTCTCAGGGGTGACGGAGTCTTTTGGTGAATTACTTCTTCAATCTGTGCAGGTGATCAGGGTGATGCAGCGGATA
>JAYTIG010000625.1:0-7700 GCA_043731995.1 Hyphomicrobiales bacterium | reverse complement strand
AATCGTTAACATTGGATTGAAGTCGGTGCAATGTGGCAAATACGAAGATGGAGAGGAACCGAATCTCGCTGAAGCAATTGGCAAACCTAAGCCGCGCTGCGAAACGCCTTCACTGTGATCTTCCTCCCGCCCTTCCTTGCAGCGGCAAGATCATGCGCGGTTTGCATGCGGCACAGGGTTTCGGCACTCAGCCCAAAGGCCTTTTCAAAGCGGATGGCCATGTCGGCAGAAAGGCCCACACGCCCGTTCAGCAGCTTGCTGACGGATTGGCGCGAAACGCCGAAATGTTCCGCCAGCGCCACAGTGCTGAGGCCGCGCGGCTCCACAATTTCCTCGCGCAGCCACAGGCCGGGGTGAACCGCAAAAATGGGGGAAAGCTTAATTGCCATCAGTGATAATCCTCCAAATCGAGATCAACGATGCCATAGTTCTCATCCAATCGAAAAGTCAGCCGCCAGTTGCGCGTCACGGTCATGGCCGCGGTTCCCTTGCGATTGCCTGTCAGCCAATGGAAACCGAAATTGGGCGGAACCGCCAATTCATCCACGCTGTCAGCCGCCACCAGAAAAGCCACCATGTTGCGAAGGCGCGAAGCCACTCTTGCGTCCAGCCCCACGGCGCGGCCAGATTCCAGATAGGCCCGCAACGCCTTGTGCCGCACGGAGACGATGTCCATTGAGTCAGGCTACATCGCTGGATTTTAATTGTCAACCGTCAGCTTACGGATTACGAGTGGTTCTTTGCTTTTTTACACACTCATTGATGTTGGGTAAGAGAGTGCCATAAACGGCACCTATCCCTCACTTGCCCAGCGTCCCGTGTTCCCTCAACCACTGCACAGACTCCTGCACTGCCTCCAGCGAGGAATAGCGTGGCGTGAAGCCCAGCAGGCGCCTGGCTTTATCCATCGCGCAATTGGGGCTGCGCGCGATGTGTTCCCATGTGGCCTTCGCATCTTCCGGGGTTTCGCCCTTGGCCCAGGCCTCATAAGGCAGGAAGGCCAGGTTGGGCGCGTGGCCAAACCAGCGAAACATCGCCTCGGCATAGCCGCGCAACGTGAGGGCCTGTGTTGAAACGGCATGAAAGCTTTCGCCGGTTGCCTGGCCCCAATTGCTGAGTGCGGCCATAATGAGGGCCGCGATATCATCGGCATGGATGTGGTGCACGGTTTCCAATCCGAAATTGGCCAGTGTCAATGGCTCGCCCTTGGCCAGCTTTTCGAAAACCACCGGGTTGAAATGGCCTGCGGGGTTGAGCGGCACCCAGCCGCGGCCCACGATATGCCCGGGATGAATAATGGTGACGGGCAGGCCCTCACGCCGCGCCATGGTGAGCAGCACATCTTCTGCAAGTTTCTTTTGAATGCCGTATTCACCGAAAGGAAATTTTGGCGCGTCTTCCCGCGTGGGAACGGAGACGGAGAATCCATGCGTCCAGATGGTGCCAATATGGATGAGCTGCGATATGCGCCCTTTCACGGCCTCGGCCAGTTCTCTGGCGCTGTCTGGCGTGAAGCAGATGAGATCAATCACGATATCCGGCTTCAGATCGCGAATGGCAGGCCCGAAGCTTCTGGTTTTTTCCAGCGCGGTGCGGTCCATGGCTTGGTGTTTCACCGCAGACCACGCGGCATGGGGCAGATAGGGTTTGGCCTGGCCGCGGCTGACGGCGGTTACACTGTGCCCCGCTTCAACAAGGCGCGGCACCAGGTAAGTTCCGATGTGGCCATAAGCTCCGATGACGACGGTGTGAGACATTGCAAATGTGCTCCGAATGAAAGCCTGAGCCTGCGA
This sequence comes from Hyphomicrobiales bacterium, assembly GCA_043731995.1. Taxonomy (GTDB): domain Bacteria; phylum Pseudomonadota; class Alphaproteobacteria; order Rhizobiales; family Aestuariivirgaceae; genus Aestuariivirga. Next base: position 5,907 of record JAYTIG010000625.1, on the reverse strand, counting down.
CTATGCTGCAGTTGGCCATGTGTGGGCAAGCCGCGCGGTATTGGCTTGCGCCCAAAGTGCCCCGCCGTGCGGCTTATTCCTCCACGTCGCTTTGCAGGCAGTGGGCAAGCTGTTGCTGGAGGGGGGGTGGGCGCAGGTGGGCCTTGGGGCGGGGTTCCCTTAAGAATATCAACAATGTCAAACAGCAGGACTGGCGATGGATTGCCAATCTGCGGACTATATAGCTTTAATAGGAATTAAAGGCAAGGGTTATTTTGGGCGGGTGCAAAGCGCCGCAGACTCCGTTATTCTGCCGTACCATGAACATTCAAACCCCTTCTGATCGCAACATCAAGATTGGCCGTTCGGTTTGCCCGCATGATTGCCCTTCGGCTTGCGCGCTGGAAGTTGAGCTGCTCGATGTGCGCACCATTGGGCGCGTGCGCGGGGCCAAGGACAACACTTACACCAAAGGCGTGATTTGCGAAAAGGTGGCGCGCTATGCCGAGCGCGTGCATCACAAGGAGCGGCTGCTGCATCCGATGAAGCGCGTTGGCCCAAAAGGGGCAGGGCAGTTTGAACGCATCACTTGGGACGAGGCATTGGATCTCACTGCTGCAGCCTTTTTGCGCGCTGAAAAAGATCACGGCGCTGAAAGTGTGTGGCCCTATTGGTATGCGGGCACAATGGGCCTTCTCATGCGCGATGGCATTGAGCGGCTGGTCAACACCAAGGGCTATTCGTCGATGTATGGCACGGTGTGCATAGCACTTTCCTGGCCGGGCTTTTACGCAGGCACAGGGCGAATAGCCGGGGTTGATCCCCGCGAGATGCAGAAGTCTGATCTCATCGTGGTTTGGGGCGGCAATCCGGTGAACACGCAAGTGAATGTGATGGCGCATATTGCCGTGGCCAAAAAAGAGCGGGTTGCAAAACTGGCTTGCGTGGATATTTATGAAACCGGAACGATGAAGCAGGCAGATATCAAACTGCTGATCAAGCCAGGCACTGATGGCGCGCTGGCTTGTGCCGTGATGCATGTGCTGTTCCGCGATGGTTATGCGAACCGGGATTATCTTCGTCAGTATACGGATGATCCGGCGGGCATGGAAGCCAATCTCAAACGCAAGACGCCGGAATGGGCGGCTGAGATTTGCGGCTGTTCGGCCGAGGACATTGTGGCCTTCGCCGAACTCATCGGAAAAACGCCACGCACATATTTCCGCATCGGCTATGGCTTTGCTCGCAGCCGCAATGGTGCTGCCAATATGCATGCGGTTTCCTGCATTCCGGCAATCACCGGTGCTTGGCTGCATGAAGGTGGCGGCGCGCTGCATTCGAACAGCGGCGTGTATAGGTGGAATAAGACCGGGCTTGAGGCGAAGGACGCGAACAAAGGCCAGCGCATCATGGATCAGGCCCGCGTGGGCGAAGTGCTGTGTGGGAACCCGCATGATCTGCAAGGCGGGCCGCCGGTGAAAGCCATGCTCATTCAGAACACCAATCCGCTTTGCATCGCACCAGATCAAAACCGCGTGCGCGAAGGTTTTGCGCGAGAGGACTTGTTCGTGTGCGTGCACGAGCAGTTCATCACCGCGACAGCGAAATATGCCGATGTGCTTTTGCCGGCCACGATGTTTCTGGAACATGATGATATCTATCAGGGTGGCGGCCACAGCCACATCATGTGGGGTGGCAAGCTGATCGAACCGCCGGGCGAATGCCGCAGCAATGATTTTGTGATCCGCGAATTGGCCAAGCGTGTGGGTGCCAGGCATGAGAGCTTTGAAAAGAGCGGAGATGAACTGATTGACGATCTTCTAAAACATTCGGGCCGCAAGGGGCTTGACGCTTTGGAAGAGGAAAACTGGTTTGATGTGCAGCCGGATTTTGCTACGGCGCATTTCATCAATGGCTTTGGCCATGCTGATGGCAAGTTTCATTTCCGCGCTGATTGGAGGGCCGTGGCCAAAGCCATGTCTGCGATGGGTGCCTTGGGGCCGATCGAAAATCTGCCCGAATGGCCCGGGCATTATGCGGCGCATGAGCAGGCGGATGAGCGCTATCCGTTCCGCTTGGCCACTTCACCAGCGCGCACATTTCTGAATTCCACCTTCAATGAAACGCCGGGTTCGCGCGCACGCGAAGGCAAACCATCAGTGCTGGTGCACCCCGATGACCTCGCCGCACTGGGCATTGCCAGTGGTGCGAAAGTGAAAGTGGGCTCGCGTCGCGGCGAAGTGACACTCCACGCCAAGGCCTTCGAAGGCTTGCGCCGTGGTGTGCTGATCGCCGAAGGCCTGTGGCCGAACGACCTGCATGAAGGCGGCAAAGGCATCAACACGCTGACCGGCGCAGACCAGCCAGCCCCCGGTGGTGGCGGGGCTTATCACGACAATGCGGTGTGGATGAAGGCTGTGCCCGCGGCATAAGCCCATCCAGCGAATTTGGCAGGCCAGCCTTGCGCAAAACCTATTTGCAAGTTTCCAAGCCGCGGCCCATCACTCGGCCAATGAATGCCCCACTCCAAAACAAGGCCTCTCAGCCACTTTCCCACCCTGAAGTTCTCCGCATCATAGCGGGTGTCATCGTTGCCATGATCTTGGCAGCACTTGACCAGACCATTGTGGTGACAGCCCTTCCCACCATTGGACGCAGCCTTGGCGGCCCTGAATATCTGCCCTGGGTGGTGACGGCCTATTTGCTCTCCTCCACTGCAGTGACACCACTTTACGGCAAAGTTTCAGATATCGTCGGACGGCGGAAAACCTTGCTGTTCGCGATCCTGATTTTTGTGGTGGGCTCGGTTGCCTGTGCCGTCTCACCCAATATTCTGGTGCTGATCATTGCGCGCGCCCTGCAAGGCACGGGCGGCGGCGGTTTAATTTCGCTGGCGCAAACCATCATTGCCGATATTGTTTCGCCCAAGGAGCGTTCGCGCTACCAGGTTTATATTTCCGGCGTTTACATGCTGGCCAGCATTTCCGGGCCGCTGCTGGGCGGATACATGGCGCAGCATCTGCATTGGTCGCTGATTTTCTGGATCAACGTGCCGCTTGGCCTGCTGGCTCTGTTCATGACCAATGGCTTGCTCAGAAAACTCCCTCGCCATGAACGGCCACATCGCCTTGATTTTCTGGGTGCCGCCCTGATGGCGTCTGCCAGTATAGCGCTGATGCTGGCTCTCAGTTGGGGCGGCATCCATTATCCGTGGATGTCGGTGCAAGTGCTCGGCCTGATGGCCATTTCCATTCTGCTGTGGATGGCCTTTGTATGGAGGTTGGCTTCTGCGCCAGAACCATTCATTCCGTCGGAGATATTGAAAAACCCTGTTGTGGCCATGGGCACGGCAACGGCCATGCTGATTATGGGCACCTATATTGGCATCACGGCCTATCTCCCGATTTATATGGAACTGAACTTCGGCCTGAGTGCCAGCCAATCCGGCCTCAGCCTCATTCCTTTCATGTCGGGCACAGTTGTCGGTGCCATCATCGCAGGGCGCTTCATGGCGCGTTACGCAAATTACAAGCGCCCGGCCTATGTCGGATTGATCTTCTCCGTGCTCGGCCTTGGGTTGATTGCAGTGTTGAAAAAAGACCCCGGCTTCTGGTTTCTGGAAGTTTTGATCGCCGGATTCAGCATCGGCCTTGGCACCGTGTTCCCGATCACCACAGTGGCGATCCAGAACGCAGTGAGCCCACACCAGATGGGAACTGTGACAGGCGTGATGGGCTTCTTCCGCTCACTGGGCGGCGCGTTGATTGTGGCGCTGTTTGGCGCGGTGCTGTTTTCGCAATTGCCCAATCTCGCCGCGCTGGAACAGCAAACTGGGGTGAAGCTGCAGGACATCATGGTGAGCGGCGATATCCACACCGCCTTCAGGCCGCTTTTTGCCCTGGCGGCATTTGTGTTGGCAGTGGCGCTCGGGGCGTTTCACCAAATGCCGGAAAAGGCACTGCGGACGACTGTGCGCGGGAATGAGTTGGTGACGGGGGAGTAGGGCTGGTTTGAACCTTCGCGCTCACTGCTGCGCGTAAAACACTTCCACTTTGCCGCTGATCTTCATCGTCATCGGGTTGCCGAAGCGGTCCTTGGATTTGCCGCCGGTGGGCAGGCGCACCCAGCCTTCTGAAACGCAGTATTCTTCCACATTGGTCTTTTCCACGCCGTTGAAGCGGATGCCGATGGCATGTTGCAGAACTTCCGCGTTGAAATGCGGGCTGCGTGGGTCAATGCACAGGCGGTCTGGCAGGGCGGGTCTAGCCGTGGCGTCGGGTTCTGACATGGGGCGAATCCTTTTTTAATTTCCGTGGCGTGTAACGCAGTTTGGGGCGCTTGTCGCGGGCAGCTCAAAACAGCCCGCCCTTGCACCGCAGCATTCTCCCCGCTATAGGCGCGCTCAATCCATTCAACATTTGAGGACGACATGGCCAAGGAACGCACTTTCTCCATCATCAAGCCGGATGCCACCAAGGGCAATCACACTGGTGCCATCAATGCAATCATTGAAGCCGCTGGCCTTCGCATCGTGGCGCAGAAGCGTGTGAAATGGAAGCTGGCCGATGCCAAGAAGTTCTATGCCGTTCACGCCACGCGCCCCTTCTTCAAGGACCTGGTGAAGTTCATGGTTTCAGGCCCAATCGTGGTGCAGGTTCTTGAGGGCGAAAATGCGGTGAAGAAATACCGCGACATCATGGGCGCCACCGACCCGAAGGATGCAGCGCCCGGCACCATCCGCGCCGCGTTTGCCAAGTCCATCGACGAGAATTCCGTGCATGGCTCTGACTCGCCGGACAACGCCAAGAAGGAAATCAAACAGAACTTCAAGGCCAAGGAGATCGTAGGTTGATGAATCGCACTGCGCGCATCGCGCTTTCGGTTGGCGCTTACATTGCTTTCATCATCTTGGTGAACGAGCTTTTCGTTCCTGAGCATTTGATCGAAGGCGTCACTCAATGGTCCACCAACACCTGGATGGGCACGCTCTATCTTGCCAACATCATTGTCGGCTTTGTATTTGTGCTGCGTGATTATGCGCAACGCGAAATTGGCCACAAGGTTTTGCTGGCCACGTTTCTGGCAGGCATCCCGGTGTGGTATTTCGCCGGGCCGGAATTGGCCATTGCCAGCCTGACAGCCTTCGCACTTTCGGAAATGACAGACTGGGCGGTCTACAGCTTCATCAAGCGCCCATTGCAAAACCGCATCATCCTTTCGGCGCTATTGTCGGTGCCGGTGGATACGCTGGTGTTCCAACACATGGCTGGCTATCTCACGCCCGCCGCCTTTGTGACGGAAGTTCTGTCCAAGGCCGTTGGTGTGGCCGCTGTGTGGTATCTTTTGAAACTGCGCGTGGGCAATGCGGAAGTGGCGCTGCACGCTTGATCGATCAAAATTATAATTTTGAGGGCTCGCTCTTGATGGAGCGGGCCCTTTTTGTTTAGCTTGATACAGAACAGCGATGGGGGCAAAAATGGGCAAGGGCAGGCTTGAGGCTTTTTCGGATGGCGTGATCGCCGTCATCATCACCATCATGGTTTTGGAATTGAAGGCGCCGCATGGGGCGACGGTTGACGAATTGATGCCCTTGCTGCCGACATTTCTCACTTATGTGCTCAGCTTCATTTTCGTTGGCATCTATTGGGTGAACCACCATCATTTCTTCCACATCATCCACAAAGTGTCGGGTGGTCTGCTGTGGGCCAATTTGCATTTGCTATTTTGGCTTTCCCTCATTCCCTTCACGACAGCCTGGATGGGCGAGAACCATTTCACAACCTGGCCTGTTGCAATTTACGCGTCCAATCTTGTCGGCTGCGCGATCGCCTACACGATCATGACCATTGTTGCGGTTCGACTCGAAGGCCCGAGCTCCGAAATCGCGCGCGCCGTGGGCAGCGACAAAAAGGGCAAGCTTTCACTGCT
>JAYTIG010000624.1:0-7726 GCA_043731995.1 Hyphomicrobiales bacterium | reverse complement strand
AGCGCTTCATAGCTTTGCAAGTGCCCATCTCTACAAGCATAGATGGGCTGGTAATGAATTTCGAAATTCTTGCTGGCAAGGGCAGCACGTAATTCACGCTCCATGGCGTGGCGTTGCATTGCAATTTCATCCATGCTGCGCTGATAGTAGCGGGCTGTGCCTTTGCCTTGTTGCTTGGCGTTGTAGAGCGCCAAGTCGGCGCGGCGCAACAATTCATCCACACTGTTTGTGCCACCATCGATCGCAACGATGCCAATGCTTATCCCTACAACAAGAGTCTGGCCTTGAACCATCATAGGTGCGGCTGCTGCGGCCACCAGCGCCTGCCAAATATTTTCAATGGCATTCTCGTCACGCTGCAAAACAAAGACAAATTCATCGCCGCCGATGCGGGCCACCATCTCTCCATCTTGCATCTGGCCTGAAAAGCGATTCGCCAATTCACACAAGACGACATCACCCGCGCCATGGCCCAGCGTGTCATTCACAAGCTTAAAGCCATCAAGATCACCATAGAGCACCCATTGTTGTTTTGGCAGATTGGTTGCGATGTCTTTGTCCAGCCGCGCGCGCAATTGGGTGCGGTTTGGCAAGCCGGTCAAGCTATCAAAATGGGCCAAGTGGCGCACGCGCGCTTCGGCCTTGCGTTCTGCAGATATGTTTGATGCCACGCCATGCCAGCCTGCAAACTCGCCAGACGCCAAAAGCCGGGGCTTGGCTGAAAGCATGAGATGAACAGAACCCTCACATTTGCCGAAGATTACCTCAATATCAGAGAAGGGCTGCTGTCCTGACAAAGCTTCATGCAGCGTTTCAATGCCCTGGCGCTGAGCCTCCGTTTTAGTAAAAACTGTCATGGCTTCCACAAGTGGCATGACGGTAAGTTCACCTGGAATTCCAGGCAATGCCGCGCTGAATTCAATTTGGCCGCGCGTGAGCATGCCAGCGTGGTCAGTCTGCCACAGCCAATCCTTGGAATTGTCTTCGAAGTCGCGCAGCAAAAGGCTCACAACTTCCTGCTCGGCGCGCAGGTGGCCCGCCATTTCGATCTGTTTGCGCAATGCGGTGGTGTGGGAAAGTGCAATGCGGTTGAAGAATACGAAGGACACCGACATTGCAAACAGCAGAGCGTTGCGCCATTCGAGGTTGGTGTTGATGAGGCCAATTGCCGCGCCTGAGAAAATGAGACTGGAAAATATCAGAGCTGCAGAAGGCAAAGACCAGTAAGCGAATATTCCACCCACCATCATGCCCAAAACCACCATTCCCAACAGATAAGTTTGCGCGGGATTTGCCATGGGCAAAAGTGTTGAAAAGCCGACAAACCAGAAAATACCGCGCAGACCCGCCATGGCCACCAAATTTTTGGCGATGGCCGGAGCGTCTTCATTGCTCCAAGACCTCGATCGCATTCGGCGAACCACCATGGTTGTGGCCAACAGGCTGATCATCACGCCGAGGCACCAGTTGCGGGCGTAGGGAAAGGCAGCAGAGCCAGCAAATACAAAAGTTGTGAAGAACGCCACAATGGTGTTGCTGACGATCAGACGGTCAACTGAATCGAGCAGCACCTCGATCTGTTCTCGCACTGTATTGGCGAGGCGATAGCCCGAAATGGCGTTGGCAAAAATCTGGCGCAGATTCATTTTGATTCCCCCTAGCGGCACACCGCATGGGATATTTCTCTCATACAACCCTTGTTTGAGTGTTAATGTAAAAGCGCCCAAGTTGTAGATATGTTAGCGGTTGCTTAACACAGGATGTCAAAATGAATCAGATCGCCCATACCCGCCTTCTGGTGCTCCGCACCGCAATGAAGGCCCAAAAACTCGATGGCTTTATCGTTCCGCGTCAAGATGAGTTTCAGGGCGAATATGTTGCGGCCTATGCCGAACGCCTGCAGTGGCTTTCTGGTTTTGCGGGCTCTTGGGGCACGGCGATTGTATTGGCCATCAAGGCCGCCATATTTGTGGATGGGCGTTACACCACGCAAGTGCGCGAACAAGTGAAAGCCAAGGGCTGGCAATTCAAGCACTTGATCGACGAGCCTCCGCAGGCTTGGGCTGCGGCAAATCTCATGCGGGGCGCAAAGCTGGGCTATGATCCAATGTTGCACACTGTTGGTGACGCGCGGCGCTATGAAACGGCGCTTCAAGCCGTTGGAGCCAAGCTGGTTCCCGTTGGCCGCAACCTTGTGGATGTGGTGTGGAAGGATCAGCCAGCGCGCGCGCAAGGCGCGTTGTTCAGCCAGCCAGACAAATTTGCCGGCAAATCCTCCAAGCAGAAGCTGAAAGAGTTGGGCGCGGCCCTTGCCAAACAGAAAGCTGACGCCGCATTTATTGCGGAGCCTTCGTCTGTGGCCTGGTTGTTCAATCTGCGGGGCCACGATGTTCCTTTCACACCCGTTGTTCTGGCCTATGCCATCATGCATGCCAAAGGGAAGGCTGAGCTTTTTGTGGAAGATAAGCGCCTGCCGCCAGACGTTAAGACAGCAATGAAAGCCATTGCCGTGGTTCACCCGCCTTCTGCCCTGGCCGCGCAGTTGAAGAAGCTTAAGGGCAAGGCCGTGTTGCTCGACGACAGTTCGACGCCAGACTATGTGCGCAGCGTGCTTTCTGCGGCCAAGGCTCGCATCATTTTGGGGATGGACCCTTGCACGCTGCCCAAGGCACAGAAGAACGAGGTTGAGCAGCAAGGTGCGCGTGATGCGCAGATCAGAGATGGCGCAGCGTTGAGCAATTTTCTACATTGGATTTCTGAAGAAGCGCTGAGAAGCACACTTAATGAAGCGGCAGCGGCGGAAAAACTGCTCTCCTTCCGCAAGCAAACCAACATGCTGGAAGATTTGTCCTTCGATACCATTTCAGCCAGTGGCCCCAATGCCGCCATGCCGCATTATCACGTGCCGGCCAATGGCGGGCGCAAGCTGGGCATGGACGAAATCTTCCTGATCGACTCGGGCGGGCAATACCGCGATGGCACAACGGATGTCACGCGCACGGTGATCACCGGAACGCCAACGGCTGAGATGAAAGACCGCTTCACCCGGGTGCTGAAGGGCATGATTGCCATTTCGCAAATCCGTTTTCCAGAAGGCACAACGGGGGCACATATTGATGTGCTGGCGCGCGCGGCGTTGTGGCAGGCGGGGCTGGATTATGACCATGGCACGGGCCATGGCATTGGCAGCTATCTTTCGGTGCATGAAGGTCCGGCTCGCATTTCCAAGGCCAGCCACGTTGTATTAAAACCCGGCATGATCCTTTCGGATGAGCCCGGTTATTACAAACCCGGCCACTATGGCATCCGCATTGAAAATTTGCTGGTGGTCACAGAACCTGCAGAAATCAAAGGCGGTGAGCGCAAAATGATGGGCTTTGAAACACTCACTTACGCGTCGATTGACCGCAAGTTGATCGACAGTTCGCTGCTTACCCGTGATGAATTGAAGTGGCTTGATGCCTATCATGCGCGCGTGGAAAAAGAACTTTCGCCGCGGATGTCTGGTGCTGCACTGAATTGGCTGAAGGCCGCCTGCGCGCCCTTGGGTTAGTCTCTACGTTGCCGGCCTGCGGCCGAAGAGGGCGTCATAGAGCTTGCGGTCGCGGCCATAAACGTCGGTGCGGAATTCAATGCCAAGATCGCTTGAGAAAGCCGTGGCATAGACGATGTGGACCGGCACGGCCTTGGGCAAGTCCACCCGCTGGTTCTGGCCTGTGGCCCAGATGGCATCAATGGCAGGTTTGTCCAAGCCTGCCCGCGCTAACATGGAATAAGCCAGGTCAACCGGTTTCGACAGCCGGATACAGCCGTGGCTGAAGGCGCGTGTTGTGTTGAAGAACTTGTCCTTGGCGGGCGTGTCATGCAGATAAATGTCAAAGCGGTTGGGCAGCATGAATTTTACCTGCCCCAGTGCGTTCTTTGGCCCCGGCTTCTGGCGAATGGTGAAGGGAAAGCCAGCGGCTGATACCGTGGCCCAATTTACCGCACCCCAACTTTCAGGCCGCCCACGCGCAAAGAGTTCAAAATCTTCCGCATAAGCAAGTGGGTTGGCCTTCAGTTTTGGCAACATCTCGTTGATGGCGATGGTGGTGGGCACATTCCAATAGGGATTGAGTTCGATATATTGCATCGCCGCCGAAAACTCCGGCGTTTGCGTGGCAACCGCCCCCACCACGACATTCATGCGGTCAACCACCGTGCCTTGCATGACATGCTCAAGCTCGAAGCCCGCGATGTTAACTAGAAAATGTTCCGCGCCGAGGTCATCGGGCAGCCAGCGCCAACGCTCCATATTGACGATAATTTGCCGCTGGCGTTCGGCTGGCGGAATGTTCAGCGCAAAAACCGTCTGCTTGCCCAGCAGGCCTTTGGCTTCCAAGCCATGGCGCTGCTGGAATAACATAACGGCCTTGGCCAGCTGTTGATCATAGCTGGTCGATGAACTGGCCGGACCATCATAGTCGCCAGTTAGCGTCAGAAGATTGCGCAATGCAGGCAGGCGTGCATCCGACCCACCTGGCCCCACTGCCGGACCCGGCCCGATCACCGGCCAATTCAAACCTTGTTGAATGGCATCGGTGTAGACCTTCAATATCTGTTTCAAAGCCACATAATGGGGATTGCGCGGCTCATAAGCGCTCAATGCGCGCGAAGGATCGCGCGTCTTGCCCATGTCGGCCAACACTCGTGCTGGATCGAGCGTCTTGGGATTGCGGAACTGGTTTGGATCCACTTTTTGCGGCGTCACGCGGCCGGTGCGAAGGTCGCTGGCATAGGCCACGAAGAAAGCGGAATAATAAAGCTCTGCCTGTGCACTTGCAGCAACATCGCCAGAATTGGTGGCATCCCGCAACTGGCCTAGCGTATCAATGGGATAGTCGGCCGGGTTCAGCCCGTCATAGCCCGCGCCATTCAGCCGCGCAAGAAACTGATCCATGCGCCCCGTGCCCACCCAATAAGGTGCTGCGCGCCCGTTCACATAATAAGTGGTGAGTGCGGGACGAATGCGCTCGATGGGCAATTCCATGCGCTGCGGTGCAGTGAGCATTGCCGCCAACTGCTGCTGCGCGCCCGCTTGTTGAGCGTGAAGTGGCGCCACCCAAAGCAGCGCCACAACAATTGCCAAATACCGGATCACTGCCTTCATCAGCGCCCCCTCAATGCCGACTCGATGAAGTGAGACTATCACACGTTCAATAGAAGATATTCCCTCTCCCAAGATGAGATCGTGCGGCGGAAGTTCTGCATCTCGGAGAACTTTACATCAATATAGGCTTCGCAGAATTGCTCGCCCAGCGTTTGACGCAACACCTTGGTGTAGGACAGTTTGTCCAGCGCCTCATCAAGGCTGATGGGCAGCGTGTGGGCATAGCGATAGGCCGAACCCGTCACGGGTTCAGACGGCTTCACCTTTTCCACCATGCCCAAATAGCCCGCAGCAAGAGAAGCGGCGAAAGCGAGATAGGGATTTGAATCAGCGCCCGGCACGCGGTTTTCCACGCGCAAGTTGGATGGGTCAGATGATGGCACACGCAATGAAACAGTGCGGTTGTCAATGGCCCAGTGCACATTGGTGGGGGCATCGGAATCCGGCACCAGGCGGCGGTAGGAATTCACATTGGGCGCCAACATCGGCAGCGCCGCCGCCATATAACGTTGCAAGCCGCCAATGTGATTGAGAAACAGCTTGGAGGGCTTGCCATCGCGCCCGGCAAAGATGGTCTTGCCGCTTTTGATATCAAGCACCGACTGATGGATATGCATGGAAGAGCCCGGCTCATTGGCATGGGGCTTGGCCATGAAAGTGGCGTATATATCATGCTTCAAGGCCGCTTGGCGCACGGTGCGCTTGAACAGGAACACTTGGTCTGCCAGTTCCAGCGGATCGCCATGATTGAAGTTGATTTCAAGCTGGGCCGGGCCCGCCTCGTGTGAGAGTGTATCAACATCAAGTTCCTGGGCCTCGCACCAATCGTAAATATCTTCCACGATGGGGTCAAAGTCATTGGCAGCGTCAATGCCGTAAGCCTGGCCGCCGGATTCCTTGCGGCCGGAGCGGCCTACCGCTGGATCAAGCGGATAATCCGGATCAATGTTTTTCTTAACGAGATAGAATTCCAATTCCGGCGCAATCACGGGCTTCCAGCCCTTGTCTTTGTAGAGTTGCAAGATTCGGCGCAACACATGGCGCGGCGAGATGGTCACTGGCTCATCATTCAAATGAAAGGCATCGCAGATCACTTGGGCCGTGGGCTCGCTGTACCAAGGCACCATGCGGATGGTGTCCACATCAGGCTGCATGTAGATATCGATGGCACTGTCGCTCACCGCTTCGGTATCAGATACAAAGCGGCCATTGATGGTGAGCGTGAAGACTTCTTCCGGCACTCGCAAGCCCTTGGAGCGGTGGCCTTTCAAGAACTTCTTGGGCGGAAGGATTTTTCCTCGCGCCGTTCCATTCATGTCAGCGACAAGGCATTCCACCTCGCTGATCTTGTTAATGGAGAGATATTCTTCAAATTTCGCTTGGCTCATGACACATCATGTGTTGTTAACGATGGATGACCTTAGCCTGCCTTGTTGACCCAAGCAAATAAGGGCGGCTATCAAGGCCAATGTCTGCATCCATTTCTGCCCATTCCTACTATCAAGCCAGCACCAATCGCAACGTTGAAGGCCAGTCCCTGCGCGGCGATGTGAAAGCCGATGTTTGCATCATCGGTGCGGGCTATACTGGCCTCTCATCTGCGTTGGAACTTGCTAAAGCGGGCCTGAAAGTGGTGGTGCTTGAAGCGCAAACCATCGGCTTTGGCGCTTCGGGCCGCAATGGCGGGCAGATCTGCACTGGCTTTTCGCCGGGCCAGGGCCCACTTGAAGCCCAACTCGGCAAGGCCGATGCCAAGCGCGCATTTGACATGGCTGAAGAGTCCAAGACGCTGATCGAGTCTCGTATTGCGGAACACAAGATCAATTGCGATCTCACCTGGGGTTATCTGCACTGCGTTTTGAAGCCGCATCTCGTCCATCATCTTGAAGCGTGGGCGGCAGATTATGAGGCGCTGGGATATGGTGGCAATACACTGCTGAACAAGGCCGAGCTTGAAGCCAAGGTTGGAACACAAATCTATCACGGTGCCTTGCGCGAGGCCCGCGCCGGCCACTTGCATCCCTTGAACTATTGCCTTGGCCTTGCTGATGCCGCGCAAAAAGCGGGCGCTGTAATTTATGAGAATGCAGAAGTCACACAGGTGGAAACCGGTGCGCTGCCCTCGGCGCAAACCGCCCATGGCAAAGTGACGGCCAAATTCATGATCCTCGCAGGCAACGCCTATCTGGGTGGGTTGGTGAAACCGCTCTATGGGCGCATCATGCCCGTGGGCAGCTATATCCTTGCCACCGAGCCCTTGGGCGAGAACCGCGCCAAGAGCTTGATCCGTGACAATGAGGCGGTGGCCAACACCAATTTCATCATCGATTATTTTCGCCGTTCGGCCGACAACAGGATGTTGTTCGGCGGGCGTGCCTCATATTCAACACTGGAGCCTGCCAATCTTGGGGAGTACATGCGCCCGCGCATGGCCGCGGTTTACCCGCAGCTCAAAGATGTGAAAATTGATTACGCCTGGGGTGGCTACATTGCCATCACATCCAACCGCGTGCCGGATTGTGGGCGGCTTTCGCCTACCACTTATTATGCCCATGGCTATTCAGGCCAGGGCGTGGC
>JAYTIG010000623.1:0-2943 GCA_043731995.1 Hyphomicrobiales bacterium | reverse complement strand
GGACACACAAACGTCGCGCGGGTCTCTCAATGTTGTTATGATTTTTGACCGGGGCAAGTCAGAAGCGAGAAACCCGTGGATTTTGAGGCAATATCTATTTGCTGCATAAGGATCATCAAGTGCCTGGTCATAGATCTGATAAGATTGTTCATCCAATTTTGGGACGTCACCTGGCAGTACATTGAAGCCAACCGATGCCAACAATTTCCGCGCAACGTTAAATGTCCACATGGAGCCAGTGCGGGGGGCTGTGGAAATCCAAACCACTTTATACATGCAATGATTCCAAGATTTTGTTCCATTTCTCTGTGACTGAATTCACCGGGCCGTGGCATTTACTAGCTTATTACAATTTTTTCACCAATTTTTTGCACGTAAAATGGGATCCCAGAATCATGAATGCGCAAAAGCCTGCTAGCCGGCAAATCGGATAGGCGCCGGGAGCAATGAGAGTGGACTATTTACCTTTCCACACCGGCTTGCGCTTTTCGGCGAAGGCACGGGCGCCTTCCTTCTGATCGTCTGAGGAATAAAGCACATCCACGGTTTTCAGCTTGCGCTTGGTCACCATGTCAAAGGCTTGTGGAATGGGGCGGTGGCTAGTTTCGCGATCAATTTCCTTGATGGCAGCAAACACCAGCGGTGGGCCATCAGCCAACTGGGCCGCAAGTTCATGGGCTCGGGCCATGAGCTTGTCGGCAGGCAGCACTTCGTTGATCACGCCCCAATGCTTGGCCTCTTTGGCGTCAATCGTGCGGCCCGTGAAGAGCAGTTCCATGGCCACATGATAAGGGATGCGGCGCGGCAGCTTGATAGTGGCGGCATCTGCCACTGTGCCGGAACGGATTTCGGGCAGTGCGAATGTGGCGTGTTCGGCGGCGAGGATGATGTCGCAAGAAATCATGATCTCGAAGCCACCACCGAAAGCGAGGCCGTTCACTGCACAGATGACTGGCTTGTTCAGGCCGGGCAATTGCTGCAAGCCGCCAAAGCCGCCCACGCCGTAATCTGAATCTGGTGCTTCACCCGCTGCGGCGGCTTTCAAATCCCAGCCGGGGCAGAAAAACTTCTCGCCTGCGCCGGTTAGGATAGCCACGCGGAGTTCCGGGTCATCGCGGAAGGCGGCAAATGTGTTACCCATGATGCGCGAGGTTGCGGCATCAATGGCATTGGCTTTTGGCCGGTCAATGGTGACTTCGAGAACGGCACCATGTTTTTCAACGCGGATGGGGGATGTCATAACTTCCTCATTCTGATCAGGGCATCAGCGGCCACCGCACCTTGCGGGAGCACGAAGAGCGGGTTGATATCGAGTTCTTCCAAAGCGGTTTCGTAAGCAGCGGCGAAGGCGGCCAGGGCTTCGATGGATTGGATGACGCTTTGCGTATCGCCTTTCTTGCCACGATAGCCTTTCACCAATTGCCAGATGCGCAAGCCCTGCAGCGCGCGGGTGATTTCTGCGTGCGTGGAGGGCAGGAGCAGGGTGGCAGAGTCTCTCAGCAGTTCCGTGAGAATGCCTCCAGCGCCGACAACAAGCGCCAAGCCGAATTGCGGATCGCGTTTCACGCCGATGATGAGTTCGGCGATGGCGCCCTGTACCATTTTCTCGATAAGCACCTCGGGGCCGATGGCTGCCATGCGGTTGGCGACTTCCTGCACCTCAGCCGCAGACTTCAAGTTAAGTGCCACGCCACCTGCCTCAGTTTTGTGAGCGATGGATGCGGAGGAGGTTTTCACCACCACCGGGAAACCCAGCTTGGTGGCGGCCTTGCCCGCTTCGGCAATTTTGCAGACTACACCTTCTGGCACGGTGAGGCCGTACTTGGCGAGCAGGGATTTGCCCTCGAACTCCGTGAGCAATCTAACATCCGTCATCCCGGCGGAGGCCGGGATCTCGCTTTCTTCAAGCGTTGGAGTTGGTGGCTTAGCTGGAACCAGGCCTTGGCCGGGATGACGAAGTGGGGGCGGGGCGTCGCGTGCCCAGTTCTCGCCAATGAAAGCTGCGGCTTCCAATGCCGACAGTGTATCATCAAAGCCCATCATTGGGGCGATGCCATCGGCGGTGAGTTGCGCCATCATCTCGCGCGTCATGTTTTCAGGAAAGCTGGCCAGCACCACGGCACGGGCCTTATTGGCTTTGGCGGCGACAGCGAAGGCGCGGGCAGTCTTCAGCCAAGCGGCGGGATTAGTGGTCGGCAGAGCAGGCGTATCGAGGATCAATACGCCACAGTCGAAGCCACCGGAAAGCGTCGCAGTGAAAGTGGCGGTGAGCTTTGCCTCATCATTCCAAATGAAGGTGTGGTAGTCGAAAGGGTTGTCGACCGAGACAAATTCATTGAGCGAGGCCTTGATCCTTGGCTTGGTTTCTTCATTGAACGATGGGAAGGAAATGTTGCGACCCACCGCCATGTCGGCGATCAATGCCGCCTCGCCGCCAGAACACGAATGCGACACTAACCGGTTCCCCGATAGTGGCCCGCCGTGGTGCAACAGCTTTAGCGTTTCGGCCAACGCCGTCACGCTATTCACGCGGGCGATGCCGTAGCGTGCGAACATCGCGTCATAGAGTTGGTCCGCACCTGAAAGTGAGGACGTGTGGCTCATTGTGGTGCGCGCGCCTTGTTCGGATTTGCCTGTCTTGATCGCGACGATCGGCTTCTTGAGTTCGCGCGCCTTGGTGGCGGCGTGGGCGAAGGCGGCCACGTCTTTCAGGCCTTCGATGTGCAGGCCAATGGCAGTGATGCGCGGGTCCTCGGCCAGCGCCACCACCATGCGGGTGATGTCCACATCGGCCTGATTGCCCATGGTGAAGATGGCGGCCAGTGGCAGTTCGCGCTGGGTGGTGGTGAGGTTGACCGCGATGTTGCCGGATTGGGTGATGATTGCCACGCCGGTTTCACGCAGTTTGATGCCGTGTTCATCCGGCCACAGGGCCACGCGCGA
>JAYTIG010000622.1:0-2946 GCA_043731995.1 Hyphomicrobiales bacterium | reverse complement strand
GAGAAGTTTGAAACCTATCTCCATGAGGCGCTGCACCTTGCACTTCCGCATCTGTCGGAAGAGGAAGTCCTGAAAGCAGCGCGTTTTCAAGCCTTGGTAACGTGGTCAGAAGGTTACCGGCACCGCGGCAAGCCCGCATCTTCTTCGCAGTAGTTTAATTCCCGCAGCCGGGGCGCCAACTTGTCTATCTCAGGATCGCGCAATCACTTGCGCCAGGGCATGGCGGATCAGTTCTCCAGCACGGAGTATGCGTTGAGAGGGGGCAGAAGAATGGCTCATAATAGGCTCCTTACAGCCTCGGACGAGCGTTGCAAGCCCTTGGGGTTCACACGCTTGCGGTTGAAGGCGTTGGGCGTAGGCGAGAGGCGGGAGGTCATGGCACTGTCGCGTTAGTCATGCCCTTGGTGTGACGATTGAAAACCGACTAGCCTGAAAGCAACCAGGGCGGCCAACATCGCATCATAGGCCCCGCAAAATGCGGGCCACCATGTGGGCGCCCCGGTGTTTCCAACAACAGCAGCGTGAAATGCGTCATATGTTCCGTGACAAACGAGCCCCGCAACAATGAGCCATGGCGATGTCCTGAAGCCCGCAAGCGCAAGAAGCATAAATGCCGAAGCGATCAAAATTTCCACCGGGAGATCGTGCTGACCGTCGCCTATCACCGCGAACAGCACGTAATAGCTCGCAATGATGATGAGCAGCGTTGGATAGAAAGACCTATCACGATCAAATCCGACCGCGCGCGCCATGGCCCATGTCAAAACGGCCAGCCCGATGCCCCAGATGATTGCGGTCAATGAGTTCTCACTCCAGCGTCCGCGCCACCTTCTCCACGCGGAAGCATTCGATCACGTCGCCGGCGCGCATGTCTTCGTATTTGTCGAAGGCCATGCCACATTCCTGGCCGGCGTTGACTTCCTTCACTTCGTCCTTGAAGCGCTTGAGCGTGCTGAGCGTGCCTTCGTGGATCACCACGCTGTCGCGGATGAGGCGCACCTTGTTGCCGCGCTGCACGCTGCCTTCGGTGACCATGCAACCAGCAACCTTGCCGACCTTGGTGATGTTGAATACTTCCAGGATCTTGGCGTTGCCCATGAAGGTTTCGCGCAGTTCTGGCGACAGCTTGCCAGCCATGGCGGCCTTGATGTCATCCACCAGGTCATAGATGATGTTGTAGTAGCGGATCTCGATGCCCTGTTGCTGGGCTGCATCGCGCGCCTGCGAATTGGCACGCACGTTGAAGCCCAGAACCACAGCGCCAGAGGCTGAGGCCAAAGCAACGTCGCTCTCACTCACGCCGCCAACAGCATAATGGACAACACGGGCCTTGATCTCTTCATTGCCGATTTTTTCCAGCGCTTGCACGATGGCTTCAGCAGAACCCTGCACGTCGGCCTTGACCAGGATCGGGAATTCCTTGCGGCCCGATTGGCCAATTTGAGTCATCATGGTTTCGAGGGTGGCGCGGACAGTGCCGCTGCCGCGCTTGGCACGTTTCTGGCCTTCGCGGAAATCCGTGATCTCGCGGGCGCGGGCCTCGCTTGGAACCACGTCAAAACGGTCACCTGCTTCTGGTGCTGAGTTGAGGCCCAGAACTTCCACGGGGAATGAGGGTGGGGCATCTTTCACTTGCTGGCCCTTGTCATCAACAAGTGCGCGCACGCGGCCCCAAGCGGAACCAGCCACGAAAATGTCACCCAGCTTCAGCGTGCCACGTTGCACGAGAACAGTGGCCACGGGCCCGCGGCCCTTGTCCAACTGGGCTTCCACCACAAGGCCAGAGGCTTCGCGGTTTGGATTGGCGCGCAGATTGAGAACTTCGGCTTGCAGCAGAATGGTGTCGAGCAGCTTGTCGAGATTGGTGCCCTTGGTGGCAGAAACTTCCACATCCAGCACATCACCGCCCATGCTTTCCACCACGAGTTCGTGCTGCAGCAAATCGGTGCGCACGCGTGTGGGATTAGCCGAGGGCTTATCCATCTTGTTGATGGCGATAATGATTGGAACACCCGCAGCCTTGGCGTGGTTGATGCTTTCAATGGTTTGTGGCATCACGCCATCATCAGCCGCGACGACAAGAATGGCGATGTCAGTCGCCTTGGCGCCGCGTGCGCGCATCGAGGTGAAGGCTTCGTGGCCCGGGGTGTCGATGAAGGTGACCAAGCCATTTGCGGTTTTGACCTGATAAGCGCCGATATGCTGGGTGATGCCACCTGCTTCGCCAGAGACCACATTGGTTTTGCGGATCGCATCGAGCAGTGACGTTTTGCCGTGATCGACGTGACCCATGATAGTGACAACAGGTGGGCGCGAGACCAGATTTTCCTCGGCCTCGGTGCCTGTATCAAGGCTGTCCACAACATCAGTCTCAGATACGCGTTTGACCTTGTGGCCCATTTCTTCGGCGATGATCTGGGCGGTGTCGGCGTCAATCACGTCGTTGATCGTGTGCATTTGCCCCTGCTTCATCAGCAGGCGCATGATATCCACGGCACGTTCAGCCATGCGGTTGCCCAATTCCTGAATGGTAATGGTTTCAGGAATAACGATTTCGCGCGATGCTTTTTCCGTAGGCTTCTGGAAGCCCTGGGCCTGCTTTTTCAGGCGCTCGGTGCGGCGGCGGAAGGCGGCAACTGAACGGCCGCGATCGCCTTCATCGTCCGACATGGCATTTTCAACGGTGAGGCGGCCACGGCGCTTGTCGGCGTCAGCCTTGGTGCGCGTTGGAGCAGGAGCCGGAATCACACGTTTGATTGTTGAACCACCGGGGCGCGACAGGCCGCCAGTTCTGGCGCGTGGGCGCTCGTCCTCTTCCACTTCTGCTTCGCGCACAACAGTGGTTTTCGGGGCCAGCTTTTTGGCGGCTTCCTCGGCCTTGCGGCGGCCTTCTTCTTCGGTGCGGTGGCGCACATCGTCTTCGGCCTTGCGCTTGGCAGCAGCCTC
>JAYTIG010000621.1:0-2946 GCA_043731995.1 Hyphomicrobiales bacterium | reverse complement strand
GCCGTCAATCCCTGCATGCAAAGCGCAATGGGCCAGATGTACTGATCCGGCGTGTGCGAGCTGCCAATGCCGCGCGCGGCCTTTCCTTCAAAGAAATACGGATTGTTTTCGCTGAGCACAAAGCGCCGCGTGGCTTGATAGGTAGGGTCATCCACTTTGCAATAGCTCATGTAAGGCATGGCCAGCAGCGAAGGCACATTGGCATCATCCATCAGATTGAAGTTGCCCAGCCCGTCCACTTCATAGGCGTAGATGTCTCCAAACGCGGGATGTTTCACCTTGCCGTGGTTTTCAATGCCACTGCGGA
This sequence comes from Hyphomicrobiales bacterium, assembly GCA_043731995.1. GTDB lineage: Bacteria > Pseudomonadota > Alphaproteobacteria > Rhizobiales > Aestuariivirgaceae > Aestuariivirga. The sequence goes on along the minus strand of JAYTIG010000621.1, from coordinate 2,639 downwards.
TTTCACCCGCCAATGCCAAGGCACGGGGTTTGAGTTGTTCATCGCCCAAGGGCAGGGCCGCAAGCTTTTGCAGCGCCACCACAGCCATCATATTGGAAGGGACGAGATAGTGGTAACGGCAGGAGTCATCCGATGGCCGGAAGCCACTCCAACTCATGCCGGTATATCCAACCGGGCTGCCCAAGCCGCCGTGGCTCAAGGTATCTGAAGCAGGGCAATTGAAACGCTGAAAGCGATAAGCAGAATTCCCGTGCCGCTGTTCGCGCGTGATTGTTTCAACAATCACCTTTGCAGCGGAGAAGAAGTTCCCATCCAAATGATCCGTCTGCCCGGTTGCGGCCCAAAGATCATGTGCCAGTAACAATGGCGCACAGTGAGAGTCCAACTCATACTTCCGCTCCCAGATCCACGGCTCCATGTCTGTCTCATCACGGAAGTGGCAATGGCCATTGGGCTCTTCATTGAAGGCATTGGCATAAGGATCGATCAAAACACACTGTGCCTGTCGCTTCACCACGCCCGCAACCAGCGCCGCAAACTGCAGATCAGATTTCGCCAACGGTAGATACACCCGCACCTGCGCGGCTGAATCCCGCAACCACATCGCAGGAATATCGCCCGTGATCACAAACACACTGCCATCCGCATGCGGTTTCAGCGTGGTGGAAAAAGTATTGGCAAATGTATCCGCAAAGATTTTCGGCAGACGCGGGAATTGCGGCAGGGCAGCAGCAACTTGCTCAACAACCATTTTCATTGATGGCGGCAGAGGCGCAGAATTCATATAGGCCCCAAATGTTTGGCACCGCGCTTGACGGCAAGGTCAACCTGCTTTTGCCGCTCACGATTTGAGGCCTTCTGCACTTCGGTCAATCCATCAGCGCAGGCCGGGCAACATACGCCTTCCTCGAACTTCGGACTTTTCCGGTCATCTGCTGAAACGGGCCTGAGGCAGCCATGGCAAATCGAAAAATCTATCACCTGCAAACCATGGCCAACTGCCACACGTTCATCAAACACAAAGCAGCCGCCTTGCCACAAGCTCTGTTCCTGCGGCACCTCTTCGAGATATTTCAAAATGCCGCCCTTGAGGTGATAGACATGTTCAAAACCTTCGTTGAGCATGAAGGCCGTGGCCTTTTCGCAGCGAATGCCGCCGGTGCAGAACATGGCAATGCGCTGGTTGGGCTTGGCTTTGAACTTTTCGCGCACCCAGCCCGGAAACTCACCAAAGCTCTCCGTGTGCGGATCAACAGCGCCCTTGAAAGTGCCCACGCCAAATTCATAGGCATTGCGTGTGTCGATCACGATCACATCCGGCGCGCTGATCAATTCATTCCAGTCCTTCGGCTCGACATATTCGCCAACCCGCTCATGCGGATTGGCCTGCACCGGCCCGATGGTGACGATTTCCTTCTTCAACCGCACTTTCATCCGGCGGAATGGCATCACGTCTGAAGTCGAGAACTTCGGTGAGAAATCCTGTAATCCGGTGACGCGTGAGATCAGCCCCAGCGCCGCATCAATCTTTTCTGGCGCGCCCGCAATTGTGCCGTTTATGCCTTCATCGGCAACAAGCAGCGAACCTTTGATGCTAAGGCTTTTTAACCCGTCCACGAGCGCAATTTGCAGTGTGGCGATTTTGGTCAATGGCGAAAATTGATAAAAAGCGGCAATTTTGAATGTTAAGGGCATACAGTGCTTTTAGCGTGAGATACAATTCATAACAATTCTCTTGTCAGCCCCTAAAACATTGGCTTTACTCTGTTTGTTACAGGGAGTTCCAAACATGAAGTTTTTAAAAGTTTCCGCCCTTGCCGCTTCGGCGCTGGTCACTTTGTCCATGGCCGCTTCGGCCGCAGACAAGATCGACAATTGCGAAGTGACGGGCAAAAAGGCTTCGATGAAAATCGACAAGCCTGCTCAAGGTGGCCAGCTCACACTGGAAACCAACCTGCCAGCCCCGGTCTGGTATAATGGTGACACGGCCGAGTCCATCAAGGATGGCATGGAATATTGCCTCGCTGCCGAAATCGCCTGGCGCGCCGGCCTCGCCAAAGTGAAGCTGGTTCCCGTGGATTGGGACGCGCTTATCGCTGGCCAGACCCATGATTTCGATTTGGCCATGTCTGAAATCTCGATCACCGAAGAACGCAAGAAGGTGCACGATTTCTCGACACCTTACTTCAACTCTGATATCGGCGTGTTGACCCGCGCAGATGCCCCCGTTGATGGCACCACGATCAAGAAGGCCAAGGTTGGCGTGCAGCAGGCCACCACGGGCGCTGCCTTTGCCACCGACAAACTGGGCTTTGCCTCACCACAAACTTATCCGGATGCGGGCTCGATGTTCGCCGCCCTCGGCGCCGGCCAGATTGACGTGGCCATGACCGACACGTCCATCGTTCTCGCGCAGGAAGTTGATGGCAAAGGCAAGTTCAAGGTTGTCGGCCAATATCAGACCGGCGAAACCTATGGTGCCATTTATCCAAAGGGCAATCCGAACAACGCCACTTTCGACAAGATCATCGCTTCCATCATCGCTGATGGCACGATGGCCAAGCTGAGCGCCAAATATCTGGCCGCTTCCTGGGGCAAGGATCCTGCCACGATCCCCTATTTCAAGCCCTGATCTTGGC
>JAYTIG010000620.1:0-2966 GCA_043731995.1 Hyphomicrobiales bacterium | reverse complement strand
GAAAAGATGCGACAAATCAAATAACCAGAGCATGCGGGCGAGCGGATGCGAGCATCCGCCGCTCTGGTGGCCAATCATATGGTTAGGTGCATGGTGTTTTCAAGACGCAAAGGTTGCGGCTCGGCGGAATGCAGTGTTAACATGAACACGGCCAATTTGGCCCAAACCGGAGGAACCTTCACCTATGGGTATCATCAGCACAATCATTTTTGGTGCCATCATCGGCATCCTCGCCAAGTTTCTCATGCCGGGCAAGAACGAACCTCAGGGCTTCATTCTGACAGCCATCCTCGGCATTGTCGGCATGTATGTCGGTGGCCTGCTGCCCATTGGCGGTGATGCGGGCTTGATGTGGTGGATCAAGTCAGTTGTCGGCGCGCTGATCTTGCTCGTTGTTTATCACTTGGTGGTGAACAGGCAGAACGCGTAAGCCCAGTTTTCCATTCAATGAAAGGCCGGGCCGTTTTGCCCGGTCTTTTTTATTTGAGATAGGGGTTGTTGCGCCGCTCATGGCCAATCTGGCTCGCATTGCCATGGCCTGGTAAAAATTGCACTTCATCGCCCAGTGGCAAAACCTTTTCGTGGATGGAACGCAACAGCTGCTCATGATTGCCGCCAGGAATATCGGTGCGGCCAATGGAATTCTGGAACAACACATCGCCCATCAAGGCGAACTTGTTGGCTTCATTGAAGAACACGATGTGGCCCGGCGAATGACCTGGCGCTTCAACAACGCGAAAGCTGAGGCCCCCAACGTGCACTTCATCACCATCCTTCAACCATTGATCAGGCGTGACACTTTTCGCACCGTCCATGTTGAACATGATGGCGCGGTTGGGGATGTTGTCCAGAATGGGCTTGTCGGCAATAGCCGGGCCGATCACTTTCACTTTCAACTTGGCGGCCAGATCAGCCGCCCCGCCAGCATGGTCAATATGGCCATGGGTAAGCAGGATCTTCTCGATCTTGGCCCCCGATTGACGGATAGCGTTCTCAATGCGTTCGAGATCACCGCCGGGATCGACAACAGCCCCCTGCTTGGTCTCATCGTCAAACACGATGGAACAATTCTGCTGGAAGGGCGTGACAGGGCAAATGAGGATTTTGAGCGTGGCCATGACGCTTAGATAGTGGCGCCGGGCAGTAAGGTCAAACCCGCTTTGCCTCCGCGCCCCGCATCGGCTATCCCTGCCCCATGCAGAACCTCAAAACCATCCGCGATGTATTGCGCTATGCAGTCACCGCCTTCAACAAGGCGGGGCTGGCCCATGGCCACGGTGCCACCAATGCCATCGATGAAGCGGCCTTTATCATGCTCGAAAGTTTGAAGTTGCCAGTCAACGACATCAACCCCTGGGCCGACGCGCATCTGACCACGACTGAGCGCGATGAGCTTCTGGCGCTGATTGAGTTGCGCATCACAACACGCAAGCCAGCAGCCTATTTGCTCAAGCGCACGTATATGCAGGGTGTTTCCTTCTATGTGGATGAGCGCGTCATTGTGCCGCGCAGTTATATCGGCGAGATGATGGCCAAGGGCCTGTTGTCTGATTTGGAGGTGGATTTTGAAGGCGCGGAAAAAGTGCTTGACCTCTGCACTGGCTCCGGCTGCCTGGCCGTTTTGGCGGCAAGCCAGTTTCCCCATGCCGAAATCCACGCCACCGATCTTTCCGCAGACGCGCTGGACGTGGCGCGGATCAATGTGAAGGAACATGGGCTGGAGGGCCGCATCACCCTGCATCACGGCAATCTTTTTGCGCCGCTGGGAAAAACCAAATTTGATTTCATTATTTCCAATCCGCCCTATGTGGCAGCGGCAGAAGTCGCTGCCTTTCCGCCGGAATATAAGGCCGAGCCGCAAATGGCCCATCTGGGTGGCAAGGATGGCTTTGATCTGGTGCGCCAGATCTTGCGTGATGCGCCCAGGCACTTGAAGAAGGGCGGCGGGCTCTTGTGTGAAGTGGGAACCGGCGGCGAAATTCTGGAAGCGGAATTCCCTGATCTTGATTTCTTCTGGCTGGATGCGGAAGAAGCTGAAGGTGAAGTTTTCTTCCTCAGGTTTTAGAGGCCGCTTTTCCTTCTGAAATTTTCCCAAATCTGCCGGGTGTTGCGCGCCATTTCCGGCATCAGGGGAAAGCTTTGCTCAACAAGCCTGTCGTAGGCGCCTGCCCCCAACTCCTTTTCCAATACGGCCATGTAGGACGGAATCGAACGCCAGGTTGCCACCGTCTGCGGGGTGAATTCGCAGTGGAACTGTGTGGAAAGCGCATGGCCATCAATAGCCAGCGCCTGCACGGCGCAATCAGCCGATGAAGCCAGAACCTGCGCGCTTTGTGGCACGCGCTTCACTTCGGCATGATGCCACTGCATCACGCGCTGTTGGGGCGTGAGACCAGAAAAGAAACCACCCTCTTCCAATTTCAGGGTGACATCAAAAACTCCAACCTCGCCCTTTGCAGCCGGTGCCACTTCCCCGCCCAATGCAGTGGCGAGAAGCTGGTGGCCGAGGCACACGCCGAAATAGGGCTTGGCCCTGTCCCACACCCATTCGCGGATGGCGGCTTTCTCCATTGCGAGATGCGGATAATCAAATTCTTGCCAAGTGTCTTGCGACCCGCCCAGCACGAACATCAGGTCAAAACCGGCAAGCGCAGGAATCTCCTGCCCCTCAAACACGCGCACCGGGTGCGGGATGATGCCATCTTCGGCGAACCAGTCGAGAAACCGGCCCGGATGGTCACTGTTCATATGTTGGATCACTAACGCGCGTTTCATCACACCTCACAACAATTGCAGTGCCATGGCCTGCGCCCCGCGCCCACGCGGATCATCTTCCGTAGCAAAGGTAAGGCGCATCCCCTCATTCAAATGCGGCAGGCCAGCGCGTTGCACGGCAGACACATGCACAAAGATGTCGCGCCCGCCTTCTGCCGGCGTGATGAAGCCGAAGCCCTTGTCCTTGTTGA
>JAYTIG010000619.1:0-20447 GCA_043731995.1 Hyphomicrobiales bacterium | reverse complement strand
GGAATTTCAGGAAAAGCCGCCAGCGCCGAGCGATAGGCAAAAGCATGGGCCTTGCCCATGAAACCCGTGCCGATGATGCCGATGCCGAGGGATTTCTTAGACACTGGGGAAACCTTGCGTTTCCACTGTGTATCCTGCTGCCGTCATCACGCGCATGAGTTCCTTGTGGCCCACTTGCGCCATTTTGAGCGGCGGATTCTTCTTGGGGTCTTGTTCGGCTTCAACAACAAACCAGCCTTCATAGCCATGGCCGGCAAACTTGTTGACGATGTGTCCAAAGTCCAATGATCCATCACCCGGCACCGTGAAGGCACCCAACGCCACCGCGTCAAGGAAACTTTGCGTGTTCCAATCGAGGAAACCCAGCACCGCATCGCGCACGTCCTTCACATGCACGTGGTTGATGCGCTTGTGATGTTTGTCGATGGCGCGCATCACATCACCTTTGGCAAATGCCAGATGGCCTGCGTCAAACAACAGCGGAATGCCGGGGCCAGAATGGTTCATGAACGAGTCAAGCTCCTGCTCGCTCTGCACCACGGCACCCATGTGGTGATGGTAAGACAAGGGCATGCCCTGCTCGGCGCACCATTCGCCGAACTCCGTCATCCGGCGGCCATAGGCCTTCATCTGGTCACCATCGAGAACAGGCTTTTTTGCCAGAGGCTTCTTGCGATCGCCCTGAATGGAAAGGCCAACTTCACCATAAACGATGCAAGGCGCATTGACAGCCTTGAAAAGTTCGATCATCGGGGCGATCCGGTCTCTGTTCTTGGACATGTCGTCATTGACAATTGTGCCGGAGAACCAGCCGCCGCAGAGTGTGATATCGGCCTTTTTCAGGATAGGCAGCATCTCTTTCGGATCTTCCGGAAAACGCCGGCCCTTTTCCATGCCGGTGAAGCCCGCACTGCGCGATTGGCGCAAGCATTCCTCAAGCGACACGTCATCGCTCAATTCCGCAAGATCATCATTCCACCAGGCGATGGGCGACATGCCGAGTTTGGCTTTCATGTTCTCAACTCCGAATTTGAATTAAACGCCCACGCGCTGTTTCTTGTGCAGCTCATCTTGGTATTTTCTGGCCTCGTTTACCTGACTGCGTTTGGATACGGTGGGCACACCCACGTCCCACATCGCGTCCCCCGGCGTGAAAATGAAAGCATCAGAGTCAATCACAATCACGGTGGTGCGGTCGGTGGTCTTGGCCCAATCCAGCGCCTGTTCCATTTCAGTGAGGCTTGCCACCTTGCGCGACAAGGCACCCATGGCCTCGGCGTGCTTGGCGAAATCCACGCTGAACACGCGCTGCACATTCGAGTCCTTGATCAGGTTGTTATAGGACTCGCCACCCTTGAAATTCTGCAACCGGTTGATAATGGCAAATCCTCCATTGTCGCAGATGATCACAATCATCTTGTGGCCTGACAGCACGCTGGAATAGATGTCGGAATTCATGATGAGGTATGAACCATCGCCCACCATCACGAAGGTGTTGCGCGTGGGGTCTGCCATGGCCGCGCCCCAGCCACCGGCCACTTCATAGCCCATGCAGGAGAAGCCATATTCCACATCAAAGGTATTGGCGGATTTCACGCGCCAGACCTTGTTAAGTTCACCAGGCAAGCCACCCGCAGCGCTCACCACGTAATCACGATCTCCGGCCTTGTCGTTGACGAGGCCGACAATCTGACCATAGGTCGGAAGAGTGGCATTCGTTGGCTTTTTGTAGCCATCCACCGCTTTGTTCCAGATGGCCATTTCCTCTTTGGCCTTCGAGGTCCACTTGGCGTCCACCTTGAAGCCGGTCAGTGAGGCGGTGAGTTCTTCCATCGTGACCTTGGCATCGCCGACGACGGCCACAGCGCGGTGCTTGGTGGCATCATAGCGGGCAGCATTGATCGAGATGAATTGCGCATCATGGGCAAAACAAGTCCAAGAACCGGTGGTGAAATCCTGCAGCCTTGTGCCGATGGCCAGAACCACGTCAGCTTCAGCGGCAATGTTGTTGGCGGCGGTAGAACCTGTGACACCGATGGCGCCGATTGTGGTGGGGTGTGCATGAATGATGCTGCCTTTGCCAGCCACGGTTTCTGCAATGGGAATGCCGTGATCAACGGCAAACTTGGCCACGATGGCGTCGGCACCAGAATAACGCACGCCACCGCCAGCGATGATCATCGGGCGCTTGGCGGCTTTCAGAACTTCGATGGCCTTGGCGAGGCGCTTCAGGTCTGGCCGGGCGCGGGTGATTTCGTGCACCGTGGGTTCAAAGAAGGCGAGCGGATAGTCACAAGCCACTTCCTGCACATCTTGCGGCAGGCCAATGAAGGCGGGGCCGCAATCGGCGGGATCGAGCATGGTGGCCACTGCTTGCGGCAACGACGAAATGATTTGCTCAGGATGGGTGATCCTGTCCCAATAGCGCGAGACCGGCTTGAATCCGTCATTCACACTGATCGAGGGCACGCCATAATGTTCCACCTGTTGCAACACGGGATCCGGGCGGCGGTTGATGAATGTATCACCTGCCAAAATCAGAATTGGCAGGCGGTTGGCATGGGCCACACCTGCGGCCGTGATCATGTTGGTGGCGCCAGGGCCAATCGAAGACGTGGCAATCATGATCTGACGGCGCAACTTGGCTTTGGCATAGGCAATGCCAGCCAAGGCCATGGATTGTTCATTCTGCCCACGCCAGACAGGCAGCTTGTCTTTGACTTCCACCAGCGCCTCGGAAAGGCAGGTCACATTGCCATGGCCGAAAATGCCAAAGGCCCCTGGAAATAGCGGTTCCTTCTTGCCATCAATGATGGTGAACTGGTTGACCAGATATCTGACCAATGCTTGTGCCATGGTGAGGCGGATGGTGGACATGAAACTCTCCTCCGGGGAAGGCTTGAACCTATTTCAGACCGCTTGAATTGCCAAGGCTCATTGCAGAAAATTTGTTTTATTGGAAGAGGGATTTGGAATATTTGTTCTGAATCTTGCAGAATCGTGCTGAGAGGGTTGCAGCCATGTATGAACGGATGGGACTATTCATCGACGGAGCCTGGCGTGCCAAGGCTGCAGAAATGCTGACATTGGTTGACCCCGCCACGGGCGAGCAGATTGGCGCTGCGCCTTCGGCCACGGTTGCTGACACCGAAGCCGCCATTGCTTCTGCAGAACGGGGGTTAAAGGCCTGGCGCGGCACACAGGCTTGGGCGCGGGCCGATATTCTGCACAGGGTGGCGGATATCATGCTGGCGCGCACGGAAGAAGCCGCAAAGCGCATCACGCTAGAAGCGGGCAAGCCCTTGGCCCAATCGCGCCGCGAGTGGCAGCTTTCCGTTGAGCAATTCCGTTGGCATGCCGAAGAGGCGCGGCGCATTTATGGCCGCGTGGTTGAAAGCCGCGTGCCCGGCGGCAGGCTTGAAGTGAGCCATGAGCCGATTGGCATTGTGGCGGCTTTCACGGCCTGGAATTTCCCGGCCGTTCTTATCGCCCGAAAGACGGCCCCTGCCTTGGCGGCGGGTTGTTCCATCATCATCCGCCCATCGCGCGAAACACCGGGCGTGGCCATGGTTGTGGTAGATTGTCTGCGCGAAGCGGGTGTGCCTGCCGGGGTGGTCAATTTGGTGACGGGGCCAACTTCCACCACCTATGCGCCGATCATGGCCTCGCCCAAAGTGCGGAAAGTTTCACTCACCGGCTCCACCGCCGTGGGCCAGCAGATGATCCGCGATGCAGCGGCCACTTTGAAACGCTGCACGATGGAACTGGGCGGCAACGCGCCCGTGATTGTTTTTGATGATTTCGACGTGGAAGCCGCGCTGGATATCTGCGTGCCGGTGAAATTCGCCAATGCCGGGCAAGTGTGTGTAACGGGTGACAGGTTCTATGTGCAGCAGGAAGTTTACGGCAAATTCGTTGCAGGCTTTACCGCCCGCGCCAAAGCGTTGAAACTGGGGCATGGGCTGGAAGACGCCACACAAATGGGGCCGCTGATCAACCAGAAGCGCATTGATGCCATCGAAGCTGTGGTGGCGGATGCGCGCAAGGCAGGCGGCACGGTCAACGCAGGTGGTGGCAGGCCCGCTGGCCAAAACAAGGGCTTCTTCTTTGAACCCACAGTGATTTCGAACATTCCCGATTCGGCCAAGGCATTGGCCGAAGAAAACTTCGGGCCCATTGCCGCCATCACGCCATTCAAATCCGCCGACGAGGCTTACGAGAGGGCCAATGCTTCTGACATGGGGCTTTCAGCCTATGTGTTCGCGCGCGACCCCAAGCGCCAGCGCGACGCCGTGGCGCGCATTGAAAGCGGCATGGTGGGCGTGAATTCGTTTGCGCTGGCCGCAGCTGAAGCACCATTTGGTGGCATCAAGGCCTCAGGCACGGGCCGCGAGGGTGGCACAGAAGCGATCCACGATTATATGAATGTCAAACTTGCACAGATTGTCTTGTAACCATGCCCCATGTTGTTGTTGCCGGAAAAATTCATGAAGATGGTGTTGCTCTGTTGCGGGCCGCATTGGGCTTCACAATTGATGTTGTGGCTGAGGTTTCCACCGCGTCCTACGCTCCGCTGATGCCCAAGGCTGATGCACTGCTCATCCGCACGCAGCCTTGCCCGGCAGAAGTGATTGCTTCTGCGCCCAACCTCAAAATCGTGTCGCGCCACGGCGTTGGTTATGACTCGGTTGATGTGGCCGCCCTCAATGCACGCAAGATTCCGCTGGCCATTGTAGGGGATGTGAATTCGCGCGCCGTGGCAGAACACACGCTGGCACTGATGCTGGCCGCCGCGCGGCGCGTGGTGGCGCATGATGCCGCGTCGCGCAACGGCAACTGGAATGAGCGCAACAGGTTTGATGCAATTGAACTGGATGGCAAGGTTTTGCTCATCATGGGCTATGGCCACATCGGGCGGCGCGTGGCGGAGCTGGCGCGGGCCTTTGGCATGGTAGTCTTGGCCTATGACCCTTTCATCACTGATGGCAGCACAGTTCCTGAATTGAAGTCAGCGCTGGCCAAGGCTGACTTTGTGACGCTGCACATGCCCGGCGCAAAGGGTACGGTGATCGGCGCTACGGAACTGGCACTGATGAAACCCTCCACCATCATCATCAATGCCGCGCGTGGCGGGCTGGTGGATGAAGCGGCACTGGATGCCGCTTTGCGCGCACGTAAAATTTATGCTGCGGGTTTGGATGTGCTGGTGGAGGAGCCGCCGAAGCCGGATCATCCGCTGCTTTCCAATCCTTACGTCACGCTCAGCCCGCATAATGCGGGCCTTACCGCAGAATGCGCGCGGCGCATGGGATTGGCTGCGGCGCAAAACATTATTGATTGCTTTGCGGGGAAGCTGGATTCCAGGTTGGTGGTGAATGCGCGGGAGATAAATTGAGGGATTGGAGCGGTGGCGCATCCTTCGAGGCCCAGCTTCGCAGGGCACCTCAGGATGAGGCCGTCAGAATGCCCGCCACAATTTTACCTCATGCTGAGGTGCTCGCGATAGCGAGCCTCGAAGCATCCGCCGCAAACTCAGATGCTTACTTCCACTCCGCCACAGCCTTGCCCTTTTCGATCACATAGAAGCCATCGGCTTTCACATCCTGCCAATCGCCTTGCGTGCCATCTGGCCATTGCACGCGGATTTGTGTTGCGGTCTGCGCGCCCAGGCCGAAATGCAAGAAGCCTGCATTGCCTGAGGCATGGCCACCGCCCACAAAGTTCTCACGGCTCATCACCTTGCCGCCTTCTTCCTTCACTTCAACCCAGGCACCGACGGCGTTGCGGTTGCCGCCATCCTCAAGCAGCTTCACTTCAAGGAAATGTCCGAGATCAGTGGAGGTATTGCGCCAGACTTGCACATTCTCGTGCCGGGCCGTGACAACGAGATCAAGCTTGCCGTCACCATTGAGATCAACCAATTGGGCACCGCGATGATTGCGGAAACTCAAGATGCCCGCCTTGTCTCCAACCTCTTCAAAGGTTCCATCTTCCTTTTGCAGCAAAAGATTGTTCGGATCCTTTTGTGCAAAGTCCGGCATGCGATCGACATTGCCTTTGGCGATGAAGAGGTCATAACGGCCATCATTATTCACATCTTCAAACTGCGTGTGCCATCCGGTGGAGGGGCGCTCGTCGCCGCCCGCATAGGGCTTGTGCGCCGTTGTGCCCATGGGGAATTGCGCCTCTTTGTAGGTGGGCTTGGCGGCGCCATTGGCCAGCAACTGCATGCGCTGGTCTGCCATGGATGACAGGAAATAGGAGGGGAAGCCTGAATTGTTGATATCGGCCGTGGCGATGCCCATGCCCCAGAGGCGAATATATCTCCAGCCTTCCGCTTCCGTGTAGAGCGAAGGTGCGGCACCGGGTGGTACTTTCCACATCTGCTCTTGCCCGCCCATGTAATATTCGCGGTCATTGGAAACGCGAAGGGATGGCTTGCCCGAGCGGTTCCAATCCGTGAACAACATGGAGAGCGAACAGTATGATGGAGTGAGCGCGATACGCGGGCCGTAGGATTTCTGATCGGCGGCGGGGCGCAATAGCCAGTTGTCAGTGCAATGACCCCAGGGGTCATCCTCAAACTTGCGGTCAATATAGGTGCCGAAGGCCAGGGTGGGCAGGCGGTTACCTTTTTCCCACGTGGCGCTGAAAGCGGTGTTCCAGGCATCGCCACCATCAATGTGCCACTGCTTGTTCATCTCCGTGAATTTGCAATTGCCCTGCCCCTTCATCACCTTGCTCTCGCCCACGCGCAGCACGACCAGATCCATGATGCCATCGCCGTCAATGTCGACGGGGTAAGCGCCAGTGACGTGATCGAATTCAAGTCCGGATGCCTTGGCTTCGGCAAACTTCAATGCACCGCCGCGTTTGGAATTATTGAGAAAGAGCTTGGCCTTGTTTTCGCCTCCTGCGACAAAGAGTTCAGGCAGGCCATCGCCCGAACAATCGAAGGCCGCTACACCGCCACCCACCATATATTGCCATTCGCCCTTGTAGATGGAGTGAAGGCCGGAGGTTGCGGTTTCTTCCTTGAATTGCGGGATGATGGGATCGGCGTGGGCGAGGGTTGAAAGACATATCACCGCAACCGTCATGCCAGCGCAGGCTGGCATCCAGCTTTGCGCCAGTGAGATTGTTGAAAGAAAGCTGGACCCCAGCCTCCGCTGGGGTGACGGAGTTTGCGGTTGGGCGCTTCGCAACATCTTCACTTCTCCATCTTCAACGCGGCGGCATATTTGCCAATGCATCTTCCCTGGTCGAGGCCGCGCTCGATGGCTGCGCGGAAATGAATGCCGCCATACATGCGGCTGATGCCGGCTTCGTTGGCCGCATCCCAAAAGCTGTTGAAATGGCGCACGCCCAAGCCGTCGCGCTCATGCGTGTCGTCATCAAAGCCGTAATTCTCGCCAAAGATAGACGTGAGTGCAACTGCCGCAGCGCCCGTTTGTGAAGAATGGCCCGATGGATATTCCGGGAAAGGCGGTGTGATCAACAGTGCTTCCCACTTTGGGTCGATCTGCTTTTTGATGAATGTAATAGGGCGGATGTAGTCATATTTATATTTCTCATGCCAGCAGCCGATGAACCCATCGGCAATGGCGATGCCCACCTTGGCCAGCGCCTCGCTGCCCTTGGCCACAGGCAATTTCTTCTGCTGCATGATGTCGAGAACAATGCCCACCCAGTGCCCCGGCGGCGTCCAGGACAGGCCCGGATCATCTGACCAGAAGCGCGCAATGGTTTTTTGCTCAGCAGTCAGATTATTCTTGGTGTCGTATACTTCCTTGGCCTGCTTGAAAAATTCAGAAGTTTGATCTTCGCTATATTCTGGCGGTGGGGGCAGCGGGCAAGCTGCACCATCCGGCATGGCGAATGCACGGTTCTTGCCCCAATCAGGAAGCAGGGGATGCTGCTGGATTTGGTATTGATTGGTGGGCACCCAATGACCGGACAGCTTGCTCACGTCATAGACCTTTGGAAAGCCGAGATTGGCGATGGCAGCGCCGCCATCCGCGCTGGACCAGTCTAAAATGGCCTTTTCCAGTTTCACACCATAGGCCGCACTGCGGTTAGCCACATCAGCGGCAACGCCCCTAAACGTTTCAGCCCTCATGCTCTTGGTGTGCGCGGCCATTACGTGCTGGCCCGTGGGGCCGGTGTTGGAGAAGAAATCATGGATTGCAGCATCGAGCGCTACGTTGAGCAAAACAGCTTCATCATAAGTCTTGCCTTTCTCGCGTTGGGGCAAGTCTTTCAGGCCATTGAGTTGGCCCGCCAGAGATTGCAATTGCCCATCGCCCGAGGCCGTGGCCTCATAGGCTGTAACACCAAGATAAGCGAAAGCGCGCGAAGCCACGGGCGGCGAATAGGTTGCTGTGTGGCGCACGAGGTTGAGCAGCAGCGTGTACCAGTTGGCCAGCACATCTTCAGGTGCTGATGCCTTGGCTGGCGTGGCGATGAGGAAAGCAATCAAAAGAACGGCAAGTTTCTTCATGTCATATCCCATTCGCTCTTCCGCCTGGAGAGGTTACTATATGCTAAGCTGCTTCCTTCATCGCTCCAGGGCCAGGAATGGCGCCCTTGGGGCATTTCCCTGCGATGATCATGCCCAGCACTTCATCATGCGTCACATCGCTGCTGCGCGCTGTTCCGACAACTTTGCCGTTCTTCATCACCACTATGCGGTCTGCGAGATCGAACACGTCATGAAGGTCATGGCTGATCAGGAAAATGCCGATGCCTTCGGCTTTGAGCTGCTTAATCAGCTCACCCACTTGTGCGGTTTCCTGCGGGCCCAATGCGGCTGTCGGTTCATCCATGATCAGGATGCGCGCGTTGAAGTGGATGGCGCGGGCGATGGCCACGGATTGGCGCTGACCGCCTGAGAGTTTCATCACCGGTTCTTTGAAGCGGCGGAAATTGGGATTCAGGCGGCGCATCACCTTGCGGGTTTCGGCTTCCATGGCCACGTCATCCAGCGTGCCCAGTTTGGTTTTCAGTTCGCGGCCCAAATAGAGATTGGCGGCCGCGTCCACATTGTCGGCCAAGGCCAATGTTTGATAGATGGTTTCAATACCCTGCGCTTTGGCATCGCGCGGGTTGTTGATCGTGATTTCCTGGCCGTTGACCAGGATCTGGCCTTGGTCACGTTTATAAGCGCCTGAAAGAACCTTGATCAATGTTGATTTGCCCGCGCCGTTGTGGCCGAGCAGGCCCACCACTTCGCCGGGGTATAGATCAATCGAGGCATGATCCACGGCCTTGATGCCGCCGAAAGCAATTGAGATGTCACGCATCTCAACCAGCGGTGTGCCATTGGCCTTGGTGGCCGCATGAGGCTCGGCGCCTTTGACGACGACGGGTGACTCATGCGTTTCGATGATGGCAGCGCTGACCGGAGGCTTGCGCGCAGTCACCTTTTTGGCGGGAGACTTCTTGGATGATTTTGCCATGGTTTCCTCGCTCACTTCACCTTGTTGCGATAGATCTGGTCAAGCCAGACAGCCAGCACCAGCACGCCACCAACAACCATATTCTGGAATGCGGCTGGCAAATTCAGCAGCGACATGCCGGAGATGATGGATTGCATCATCAAGGCGCCAATCATGGCCCCATAGATTGTGCCCACACCACCTGCCAAAGATGTGCCGCCAATGACTGTTGCGGCAATCACGTAGAGCTCATTGGTCAGGCCCAGGGAGTTTGTGGCAGCGTTCAGACGTGCTGATGAAATGATCGATGACACGCCCACCAAGAAACCCATCAAGGCGAAAACCTTAACGGTGAGCCACTTGGTGTTGATGCCTGCCAGCTCTGCGGCTTCAGGATTGCCACCCGCAGCATAGACGTAGCGCCCAAAGCTCGTGCGCGTGGCAATGAAAGTCATGACAAGGCACACGGCAATTGCAATGAGCGCCGGCAATGAGAATCCGGTATAGTGAGTGAGCCCCGTGGTGCAGTGAACAACCTGATCGCCTGCCATGCAAATGGCACTGCCATCGCGGTCTTCAACACCCGGCGGAATAACCAAGTTGTTGGCTTTTGCATAATCCTCCATCACACCTGGTGGCCATGGATATGAGTTCATCACCAGAGTGGTTCCCAACACAGCAATGGAACCAGCTGCCACCAAAAACACTTCGGCCCAAACTGGACGGAGCGGAAATTTGAAACGAATGCGCTGCCTGCGGCCATTCACAACCGCATAGGCAATCGCGAGACACCCAAGAATGCCGATCACCCAGCTCCAAAATGGACCAAGCCAGCTGGACTGGATGCCGCCGCCAAAAACTTCAAATGTCTGATCCATCGGTGCCACCGTTTCGCCCTTGGCGAGCAGGAAGGCGATACCGCTGTAGGCTATCAAGCCACCCAGTGTGACGATGAAGGCGGGAATTTTGGCATAGGCCGTCAGAAATCCATTCAAGCCACCAATCGAGGTGCCGAGTGCCAGACAGGCCAGAACACCCAGGGGCCAGATGATGGGATGACCGACGCCCAAGGCTGGCGCGAGTTGATAGACTTGCAACACCGCTGTTGCCACGGCAATCAAGCTCAACATCGAGCCGACCGACAAATCAATTTGGCGCATTACAATCAACAACACCATGCCTGTTGACATGACAGCGATTGAGGATGTCTGCACCAGCAGGATCCAAAGGTTTCGCGGCGTCAGAAAAGCGCCACCAAAGAGGCCGTCATCGGGCGACTTAAGCCCGCTCCAAATATCAAAAATGCACCAGACCAGCAGCAGCGCTGCGATCATGCCCAACATGCGCGTATCAATTTCTGTGGCACGGAAAAATCTGGCGACAACGCCTTCCTGCGTCACCCCCGGTTCCTGGCTTGATCCTGGTGCACTCATGCTCGTCTCCCCAACCCTGGTGTTTTTGTTATTTAAAAGGCCGCGCCATTTCTGCAAATGACGCGGCCAGTCTATGCGAAGTCCAGCTCTAGAGCGAGTGGATTACTTGCAAGCAGGAACGTCTTTTGCGCCTGCGCAAGCTTCGTCCTTCTTGATCCAGCCGGCCTTGATCACGTCATCAAGGTTGGCCTTGGTGATTGGATCTGGAGCCAGAAGAATGGCGTTCATTTCAACCTTCTTCTTGCCGTCCTTGAACTTGGAGATGCCAGGCAGTTTATCCACTGCGGTGCCTTCAGCAAGGGCGACAGCGGCTTCAGCTGCTACCTTGCCAAGTGCGCGCGAGTCTTTCCAAACTGAAACGGTCTGGGTGCCTTGGGCAACGCGGTTCAGAGCGGCTTTATCACCATCCTGGCCAGATACCGGCACCTTGCCAGCAAGGCCCTGGGCCTTGAGAGCAGCAACAACGCCTGAGGCCATGCCGTCATTTTCAGACACAACAGCGTCAACCTTGTTCTTGGTCGAGGTCAGGCACTGTTCCATATTCTTCTGGGCATTGTCTGGCTTCCAACCATCGGTGAAAGTTTCGCAGACGTTCTTGATATCGCCTTTGTCCATGGCAGCTTTGAGAACTTCCATCTGACCCATAAACAGGAAGGTTGCGTTCGGATCACCCTTGTCGCCCTTGATGAAGGCATAGTTGCCCTTTGGCTTGGCCTTCAGGATTTCCTTGGCCATCAAACGGCCCACGCCCACGTTGTCGAAGGTGACATAGAGGGCTGATGGATCTTCGAATTGCACGTCATAAGCAATCGACTTGATGCCAGCGTCGGTGATCTTCTTGATTGAGGGCAGAATGGCGTCAGAGTCAAAAGCGACGATCATGATCACGTCTGGCTTCTGGGCGATCAGGCCTTCGATATCGGAAGCCTGCTTCTGTGCAGAACCCTGCGCATCAGCGGTGATGTACTTGTCGCCTGCGGCTTCAACAACGGCCTTGATCGCAGCATCGTCAGTCTTCCAGCGTTCTTCCTGGAATGTCTTCCACGACACGGCAATGGTCTTGCCCTTGGCCGTGGCAACCCCGCCCATAGCGGTGGCGAGCATTGCGCCGAGCGCAATTGCCTTGATAATGTTCTTCATTTGGATCTTCCTCCTGTTAATCTCCAAAACAGACTTATCGCCCACGCCTTGTGGAGGATAAACCTCTTTGCCTCACACTTCCTCCAGGCCGTGCGTGGCAAATTCTTAATCGAAGCAAAATACCTGGCAAATTTTCCATTTGTCAGACAATTTAATTCGATACTCAAAATAATCTTGCATGCCTGCCCTGATTGAGTCAACTTGATTTTGGGAGTGGCCGCATAACAATGACAAGCAAGGCCGATAGTGATCTCGTCCGCAGGCAAAACCGGCATTTGGTGCTTGAAGCCTTGCGTTTTGCTGGCCGCGCACCGCGCATTGAGCTGGGTCGGCGCACTGGGCTTTCCCTAGCTACGATCACCTCTATCACAACTCAATTGATCAATGAAAACCTGTTGCTGGAAGACGCCGAGATTGGCCATTCCACAATACGGCGAGGTCGGCCCAGTGTGGATCTGAAACTGAATCCCAAGGCCGCTTTGGTGCTGGCCCTCAAGATTTCCATCGACAAATTCGAAATTGCGCTGGCCAACTATGCGGGTGTGCGCGTTGCCCATGATGTAAAAAAGGTGCCAACCTACAACCTTCCTGCCGATGATGTTGCAAGGCAGGCGGCAGAATTCGTGCGTGGTGTGCTCACCAAGAACGGCATCAAGGCCGAACAGGTCCGAAATGCAGCGATTGCTGTTCAAGGTGCTGCCGAAACGGGTGCGGGCCATATCATGTGGAGCCCCGCGTTCAAGGCGCAAGATATCCCGCTCACCGAGCCTCTGCTCCGCATGACTGGCATTTCCTTTCAGTTGGCAAACGACGCCAACATGATTGCCGAGGGCCTGATGGCGCGCGAGCATTATGAGTACAAGGGCACCGCCGCCGTGATGTTCATGGGCTATGGCGTTGGCATGGGGCTGGTGATTGATGGCAAGACCTATCATGGCGCAACGGGCGCTGCCGCCGAATTTGGCCACATGAACCACATTCCCTATGGTGCATTGTGCCGCTGTGGCCGCGCGGGCTGCCTTGAGGCCTATGCGTCAGACTATGGCATTCTGCGCCATGCCGAAGGATTGCCGGACACTGCGGCCCCGCCCTCTTCTGCTGTTGAACCAGAAGTCATGCAAGCGCTTGAAACGGCGGCACGGCGCGGCGACGCGCGTGCGCTTGCCGCTTTTCACAAAGCGGGTGAGGCCATTGGTTTTGGCCTGGCCCGCATGATTGCCCTGTTGAACCCGGACCGCATCGTCATCAGCGGCCCGGGCATCCGGGCCTTTGATCTGGTGGAGCCAGCCCTTAAAGCAGCCATTGCCGAAGGCGTGGTTCCAGCGCTGCGGCAGAATCTCAAGATCGAAACCCTGCCGATGGATCACGACATGATCATGACCGGCACAATCGACAAGCTGTTGCATGATCTTGACCGCGAAGTTTTCGCCAAGGCCGATCACGTTGCGTGAACGTCAGGCTCGCAAGAACTCTGCTTTGGCCTGGCGCACGGTTTCAGAGACATAATCGTAAACTGCGCCAACGCGCGCGGTGCGGTGCGTATCGGGGTGGCTCATCAACCAATAGGTTCTTGTGAAGCGCATGGTTGGTAACAGGCGCTTCAACTCGGGAAATTGCGCGGCGGCATAGTCATGCAACACGCCGATGCCGTGGCCCGCGCGCACCGCCTCCATCTGGGCCACCACGCTGCCGCATTCATAGTGCCGCTTCATGCGTTGACCCAGTTCGGCGGCATAGTCCAGAGCGCGGCTATAGACGAAGTCTTCGACATGCGTGACAAACAATGCGCCGTCGAGGTCATCGGCACTTTTCACTTTGCCGTGTATTTCAAGATAGGATTCAGCCGCGTATATGCTGAGGGAGTAATCAGTCAGTTTCTTGATGATAAGCTTGCCTTGCTTGGGGCGGTCCAGCGTCACCACGATGTCTGCTTCGCGGCGCGAAAGTGAAAAGGTGCGCGGCAGGGGCACGAGTTGGATGGTCAACTCCGGATGACTGGTGGCCAACTTGCCAAGTGCGCGGGCCAGAAAGTAATTGCCAAGCCCATCAGGTGCGCCGATGCGCACGGTTCCGGATATGGCGGCACGTGCGCCTGAGATTTCAGAACCG
This sequence comes from Hyphomicrobiales bacterium, assembly GCA_043731995.1. Lineage (GTDB taxonomy): Bacteria > Pseudomonadota > Alphaproteobacteria > Rhizobiales > Aestuariivirgaceae > Aestuariivirga. The sequence goes on along the minus strand of JAYTIG010000619.1, from coordinate 6,328 downwards.
ACCTGCAGCACCTCGGATTCAACGCGTTCGGCTGATTTCAGCAGCGCCTCGCCTGCAGGTGTCAAGGTGCAGCCTTGCGTCTGGCGTTCCACCAGTTTGGCACCGAGGTCTTCCTCCAGCGCCGTGAGCTGGCGGCCCACGGTGGCGTGGTTGAGGCCTAGCTGCTGGCCCGCACCAAGGATTTGCCCGGCACGAGCGACAGCGAGAAAAACCCTGATGCGATCCCAGTCCATCCTCTGACTTTACTTTTTGCACATCAAAAATGCAAATCTTCTTCTTGCTGTGCAAATGTCGCAGGCGCATAGACTTGGCATACTCAGGAGGAAACCATGATCACAAGCATTCAACATCACATCGACGGCAAGCTGGTGGACGGCAAATCGGGCCGCAAGTCGCCAGTGTTCAACCCCGCGACCGGTGAACAATCAGGCGAGATCAATCTGGCCAACACGGCACAGGTCAATGAAGCCATCGCCGTGGCCAAGAAAGCCTTTCCGGCCTGGGCCAACACCACGCCACTTCGCCGCGCGCGCATTCTCAACAAGTTTTTGCGCATTGGCGAAGAGCGTGCTGGCGAACTCGCAGCGGCGATCACTGCCGAACACGGCAAAGTCCTTTCCGATGCCATGGGCGAAGTGCAACGTGGGCTTGAAGTTGTCGAATTCGCCACCGCTGCTCCACAACTCCTGAAAACCGAATTCACCGAAAACGTCGGCACGCGGGTTGACTCTTATGCCCTGCGCCAACCACTTGGTGTTGTTGCGGGCATCACGCCATTCAACTTTCCCGCCATGGTGCCGATGTGGATGTTCCCCATCGCACTCGCCGCTGGCAATTGCTTCATCCTGAAGCCTTCGGAGCGTGACCCTTCTGCTTCTTTGCTGGTTGCCAAGTGGCTGGAAGAAGCAGGCCTGCCCAAGGGCGTGTTCAACGTGGTGATCGGTGACAAGGAAGCCGTTGATGCCATTCTGCTCAGTCCCGATATTTCCGCCGTGTCCTTCGTCGGCTCCACGCCGATTGCCCGCTATATCTATGAAACCGGCACACGCACCGGTAAGCGCGTGCAAGCTCTCGGCGGTGCCAAGAACCACATGATCATCATGCCGGACGCCGACATGGACCAAGCCGTCGATGCCCTTATGGGTGCGGCTTACGGCTCGGCCGGTGAGCGCTGCATGGCCATCTCGGTTGCTGTGCCGGTTGGAAAGACGACGGCTGACACATTGATTGCCAAGCTTGAACCCAAGATCCGCGCCCTCAAGGTTGCCCCCGGCACTGACAAGGAAGCCGAGATGGGCCCACTGGTCACGAAGCAGCATTTCGACAAGGTGAAGGGTTATATCGACACCGGCGTCACCGAAGGCGCCAAGCTGGTGGTGGATGGCCGTGGCCTCAAGTTGCAAGGCTATGAAGGTGGCTATTTCATGGGTGGGTCATTGTTCGACAATGTCACGACCGACATGAAAATCTACAAGGAAGAAATCTTCGGCCCTGTGCTCTCGGTGGTGCGCGTTGACGACTACAACACCGCCGCCAAGATGATCAATGATCACGAATTCGGTAATGGCACCGCGATCTTCACCCGCGATGGCGATGCGGCGCGCGAATTTGCGCATCAGATCCAGGTGGGCATGGTTGGCATCAATGTGCCGATCCCCGTGCCGATGGCGTTCCACAGCTTTGGCGGCTGGAAGGCTTCGCTGTTCGGCGATCATCACATGCATGGGCCAGAAGGCCTGCGCTTTTACACCAAGCTCAAGACCGTGACCTCACGCTGGCCAACCGGCATTCGCGCAGGCGCAGAGTTTGTGATGCCGACGATGAAATAAGCAAAAACGCCCTTCCAAACAATTTCAAGATTCGTCACCCCCGTGAAAGCGGGGGTCTGCGTTTCGGGACAAAACAGGGATTCCCGCTTTCGCGGGAATGACGACATCAGAAATCAGTGTGTGCCCTGCACAAACGGCTTGAAGTGCTTCGACAGCTTCAAGCCTTGCTTTTGATAATTTGATCCCATGCTGCCGCCATAAACAACATCGGGGGGCGAGGTCAGTGGCTCATAAACCAGCCGCCCGATGATCTGGCCATCTTCCAGAATGAAGGGCACTTCATGGCTGCGAACTTCCAGAACCGCGCGGGCCCCTTCACCATGGCCTGAGGCATGGCCGAAGCCGGGGTCAAAGAAGCCCGCGTAATGCACGCGGAATTCACCCACGAGCGGATTGTAGGGCACCATCTCGGCCGCATGTGTGGGTGGGATGCGCACGGCCTCGCGGCTGGCGAGGATGTAGAACTGGTCAGGGTCCAGGATCAGTGATCCCTTCTGCCAAATGGGCTCCCAATAATCCAAGACCTCCAACGCGCCTTTCTTGTCCACGTCGACCAATGCGGAATGGCGCTTGGCACGAAAGCCGATGGGTTCGCCCTTCTTGATGCCGGAGAGATCGACGCTGAGCGCCAGACCGCCATCAATGTTCACTTCGCCTTCGGTGATGAGCGGTTCCTTGGCGTGGAGGGCGCGGATCAGATCATCACTTGCAAGCGAAGCCCCGGCACGGAAACGGATTTGCGAGAGGCGCGAGCCTTGCCGCGCCAGGATGGGGAAAGTGCGGGGCGAAATCTCTGCATAAAGCGGACCGTGATAGGCTTCGGCCACATTGTCGAACTCTTGCGCATAATCGGTGATCACACGGGTGAAGATGTCGAGGCGGCCCGTTGAGCTCTTGGGGTTGGCGGCGGCCGAAATCCCTTTCGGCAATGCCAGACTTTCCATCAACTGCACAATATAGACGCAGCCGGTTTCAAGCACCGTGCCTTCTGTTAAATCCATTTCATGAAGCACAAGGCCTTTCAAGCGCTCCGCCACGGTTTGGCGCGGGCCAGGCAGGAATGAGGCACGCACGCGGTAGGCCTTTGGCCCAAGGCGCAAGTCAAGGCTTGCAGGTTGCACTTGATCAGAGTCGAGTCCGCGCAGCAGCTTAATGATGCCGCTTTCGGTCAGTCGCGTGATTTCGCGGGCGGGCAGGATGCCCGGATTAAGGGAAGCTTTGGTCATGCGGCTCTTTTTGCGGAAGGAGCCCACAAGACGCAAGGCCGAGCTTGGACAAGGTGGATAACTTTTTTCACTGCATGATTTCCGGTCGCGGAATTTTTTTGTGACAGCGGGAAAGTCGTCTGCTAGCGTTTCACAAATTCAGCCGCAGAGCTGAAAAACAAATACGGGGGTTGGCGTTACGATGCATCCGGTATTGCGCACAGTATTACAGCGGTTGGGGCTTGGACTGATAACCCTGTTTGCGGTTTCGATCATTATTTTCTCGTCCCTTCAAATGCTTCCGGGTGGTTATGCACAAAACATTCTGGGCCAGGGCGCCACGCCCGAAACCGTCGCCAACTTCAATCATGACCTTGGCCTCGACCGGCCTGCCGTGGTTCGCTACGTTGAATGGATCGGCAATGCGGTGCGGGGTGATTTCGGCAGTTCTTACTCCGGCACCACGGGAAATATCAAACGCAGCGTTTCGGCCATCATCGCGCCGCGCCTCTATAACACTTTCTTTTTGGCTTCGATGGCTGCAATCATTGCGGTGCCCCTTTCACTGCTGCTGGGCGTGTTGGCGGCGCTCTATCGCAATTCCTGGTATGACCGCATTGTCAACTCGGTAACGTTGACCACCATCGCCACGCCGGAATTCTTCATCGCTTATCTTCTGGTCTATGTTTTCGCAGTCAAATTGCGCTGGTTTTCACCGCTTTCAACGGTGAGCACCAATACGCCCTTCCTGGAGCATCTGTACCGGGCGGCACTTCCTGCGGCCACAATGACGCTGGTGATCGTGGCCCATATGATGCGCATGACGCGGGCTTCCATCATCAATCTTCTGGCCAGCCCCTATATCGAGATGGCGCAGCTCAAAGGCATTTCACGCTGGCAAGTGATCATGCGCCACGCATTGCCCAATGCCTGGGCGCCGATTGCCACAGTGATTGCGTTCAACCTCGCCTATCTGGTGGTAGGCGTGGTGGTTGTGGAAGTGGTCTATGTCTATCCCGGCATCGGCCAGATGATGGTGGATGCCGTGTCCAGCCGCGACATGCCTGTGGTTCAGGCCTGTGCGCTGATCTTCGCCGCCACCTACATCATGCTCAATCTCCTGGCCGATATTGTCGCCATCACCACAAACCCCAGATTGTTGCACCCCAAATGACCGACACATCCCTTTCCCCACGCATGATCAAAGCGCGCCGCACATTCATGGAGAATGTGGTGCGCACGCTGAAAACCGCACCGTTATCGGCCTGGTTCGGCATGGTCGTCATTTTGATTTATGCCTTGGCCGCACTTTTCGCGCCCTGGATTGCGCCGCATGGCGAGGCGGAAATTCTCGGCCGCGCAAACCTGCCTTCCAGCGCAGACACCATCCTTGGTACAGACCAGCTTGGGCGCGATATTTTTTCACGGCTGATTTTTGGTGCCCGCAACACCATCGGCATTGCCCTGATCACCACGCTGATTTCCTTCTTCCTTGGCGGCTCGCTGGGGGTTTTGGCCGCCTTGAAGCGCGGCTGGCTTGACCAAGGCATTTCGCGCGTGGTTGACGCCTTTCTTGCCATCCCGGTTCTGATTTTTGCCTTGATGATGCTGGCGGTTGTAGGAAAAAGCATCATCAACCTCATTATCATTCTGGCTCTTCTTGATGCCACAAGGGTGTTCCGCCTGGCGCGCGCGGTGGCACTCAATGCCGTCGTGATGGACTATGTGGAATCCGCCAAACTGCGCGGCGAAGGCATGGGGTGGATTGTCTTCAAGGAAATTGTGCCCAACATCCTGCCGCCGCTGATCACTGAGTTCGGCTTGCGGTTCTGTTTCGTGTTTCTCACCATTGCTGCGTTGTCTTTCCTTGGCGTGGGCGTGCAGCCTCCAACGGCAGACTGGGGCTCGATGGTGGCGGAAAACAAAACACTGATCAATTTTCCGGTTCACACCTTCCCGTATATTCCCGTTCCGTTTTATCCGGCCGGGGCCATCGCCCTGTTGACCGTGGCGGTGAATTTCGTGGTGGATTGGTTCCTGCATAGAACTTCGGGGCTGCGCGATGGCAAGTGACAATAAACGCGTCAAGGGTGATGTGCTCCTCGAAATGAAGGGCCTGAAAATTGACGGCAAAAGCGATGACCAATGGAACCCGATCATCAAGGGCATTGACCTCACCTTGCGCCGCGGCGAGGTTCTGGGGCTGATCGGCGAATCCGGTGCCGGCAAATCCACCCTGGGCCTTGCTGGCATGGGCTTTGCGCGGCCCGGCTGCCGCATTTCTGCCGGCAGCATCGTGTTTGACGGCATTGATCTGATTGCCGCCTCGGATGAACAGCGCCGTGCGCTTTGGGGCTCTCGCATCGCCTATGTGGCGCAGAGTGCAGCAGCCTCATTCAATCCGGCCCATCACATCATTGACCAGACCATCGAGACGGCGCTGAGCCACAACATCATGCCGCGCGACAAGGCGGAAGCCGATGCGCGCGATCTTTACAAGCGGCTGCAACTGCCTAACCCGGACACTATCGGCTTGCGCTTTCCGCACCAGGTTTCAGGCGGTCAGTTGCAACGCGCGATGACGGCCATGGCCATGTCCTGTCGGCCAGACCTGATCATTTTCGATGAACCGACAACTGCACTCGATGTCACCACGCAAGTGGAAGTTCTGGCCGCGATGCGCGATATTGTTGAGCAATTCAACACCGCCGCCATTTATATCACGCATGACCTTGCCGTGGTGGCGCAGATGGCGCACCGCATCATGGTGTTGCGCTATGGCAATCTCGTCGAAGAGGCACCCACACGCCAAATGCTGAAGCAACCCACACAGGATTATACCAAATCGCTGTGGGCGGTGCGCAAGCTGGAAAAGCGGGAATCGCCCAGCGACGATATTGTCTTGAGCATCAAGAATGTTGATGCCAGCTATGGCAATGCCACAACCAAGGTTCTAGACGATGTCACGGTGAAAATCCCGCGTGGCCGCACTGTGGCTGTGGTGGGTGAATCAGGTTCCGGCAAATCCACACTGGCGCGCGCCATCACGGGGCTGTTGCCGCCATCAAGAGGCGAAATCCTGTTCAACGGAAAGCCCCTGCCGGCCACACTTGGTGCCCGTGACAAGGATATATTGCGGCGTATCCAGATGATCTATCAATCGGCTGATACGGCGTTGAACCCGCGCCATCAGGTGCGTGACATCATCGGCCGGCCATTGGAATTCTATCTCGGCTTCAAGGGTGCGGAGCGTGACCGCAAGGTTGTGGAATTGCTGGAGTCCATTGAGCTCAA
>JAYTIG010000618.1:0-2975 GCA_043731995.1 Hyphomicrobiales bacterium | reverse complement strand
TGAGCAATTGCTGAAAAGTGACGGGCCCCACATTTTCACTCTGCGCCAAGCGGTGCCAGGCCAACCGCTCTGCTTCTGGCAACACGCGAAGCTTCATGCGGTTTTGGAAAAATTGGATTTGGGCTCAGTTCCAGCGAACAGGCGGCGGATGTTGGCGTGGTGAGTGAGCGCAACAACCAAACCGATTGCAGTAACGGGCCAGAAGTAATCAGGTGCCACAAACCAGCTGGCGACAATGGCAACCACAATGGCCGAGAGTGCCGACAGGGATGAAATGCGGCTAGCCGCAAACACGCAGATCCATGTGCCCAAGACGATCAGGGCCAACATCCAATTCCAGCCGAACAAAATGCCCGCTGCCGTGGCCACGCCCTTGCCGCCCTTGAAAGCAAGCCAGATCGGAAAAACATGGCCCAGCAGCGCTGCAAACCCGCCCCATACGGGATCAAATGCCCCGCCCATCCAGCGCCCCAATAGTACCGGCGCCAAGCCTTTCAACACATCACAAACAAGGGTGAGCGCGGCGATGCCCTTGTTGCCCGTCCGCAGAACATTGGTGGCTCCGATGTTGCCTGAACCAATCTTGCGAATATCACCGAGGCCGGCCGCACGCGACAGAAGCAGCCCGAAGGGGATTGAGCCCAAGAGATAGCCAATGATGATGATCAACGCGCTGCCCAGCATTTAGCCAACGTAAGTGTAAACCGGATGGCCTGCAACCACCGTCTCAAGCGCACGGCCTTCGAGGCTGCGATGTTCAAAAGGAGAATTCTTGGAACGCGAACGCAGCGTTGCAGGTGTTACCTTCCAGGACAAATGTGGATTAGCCAGAACAAAATCTGCCGGGGCTCGCGCATCCAGCTTGCCTTGGGGCAGGTTGAGCAGCCGTGACGGAGCCTCACTCAAGGCTTCATTCAGCCTTCGCAAATCAATGGATTCATTGTGATGAAGTGAAAGAGCCGCTGACAGCATCGTATCCAAACCAACCGCTCCAAAACCTGCTTCCCCGAAGGGCAGGCGTTTTGTGTCATCACTTTGCGGATCATGCGAGGACACGATCACATCAATCGTGCCATCGCGCAAACCCTCCACCAATGCGCGCCTGTCTTCCTCTCGCCGCAGGGGCGGAGACATTTTGAAGAACGTGCGGTATGCCCCGATGTCATTCTCATTGAGCACCAGGTGATTGATGGACACGCCGCAAGATACCGGCAGGCCCTTGTGCTTGGCGCGGCGCATCACTTCAACGCTTTCAGCGCAGGAGAGTTGTGCAGCGTGATAGGAAGCGCCGGTCATCTCAACGAGCCGCAAGTCCCGCTCCAGCATCATCACTTCGGCCATCGGCGGATTGCCGGATAGGCCAAGCCTAGTGGCACGTTCTCCCGCATTCATCACGCCAGAGCCCAGTGTTGGATCTTCCACGTGCTGCACCACAAGCATGCCATGGTCGCGCGCATAGATCATGGCACGGCGCATGAGGTTGGCATTGGAGACGGCTCGCGTGCCATCGGTGATGGCAACGGCGCCGGCCTCTTTCATCAAACCAATCTCGGCCATCAATTCACCCTTAGCACCTTGGGTGATCGCCGCCATCACAGCAACGCGCACTTTGGCTGTGTCGCGTGCGCGCCGCAGCACGAAATCCACCATGGCGGCATCGTCAATGACCGGCTGGGTGTTGGGCATCACGATCATGGTGGTCACACCGCCAGCCGCCGCCGCTTCAGAGGCACTGGCCAAAGTCTCGCGGTATTCGGTTCCCGGCTCGCCCGTGAAAACCCGCATGTCAATGATACCAGGCAACAGCAACATGCCCTTGCAATCGACAATCTGCGCATCGCCCACAGTTTGCGCGGTGACGGAAGCACCCGAACCAACCACAAGTCCAAATTCAACCAGCAGCCCGCCACGGCCTGCGGCCAGTTGCGCGTTCACATAAGCTTTCCTCATGGGCGAACTCGCAATTGGGTGCGCTGATTGCGCGCCAGGGCATCGAGCACGGCCATGCGCACGGCCACACCCATTTCCACCTGTTCGCGAATGACACTTTGCGGCCCATCGGCAACGGAGGAGTCGATCTCCACGCCCCGGTTCATCGGGCCGGGATGCATCACCAGCGCGCCGGGTTTGGCGAGCTTCAGCTTCTCCTCGGTGAGGCCGTGGAAGTGATAATATTCCCGCTGCGAAGGCACAAAGGTGCCGGCCATGCGTTCCAGCTGCAGGCGCAACATCATCACCACATCTGCCCCCGCCAAACCTTCTTTCATGGAATTGAAAACCTCTACACCCATGCGTTCAATGCCCGAAGGCAGCAGCGTGGAAGGTGCCACCACCCGCACCCGCGCGCCCATCTTGGTGAGCAAGTGAATATTGGAACGTGCCACGCGGCTGTGGAATACATCGCCGCAAATCGCCACGGTAAGTCCCTCAAGCATGCCCAAGCGGCGGCGGATAGTGAGGGCGTCAAGCAGCGCCTGCGTGGGATGCTCATGCGAACCATCGCCCGCATTGATCACCGCACAAGTCACTTTTTGAGACAGCAATTCCGCCGTGCCGGATGATTGATGGCGCACAATCAGAAAATCCGGCTGCATGGCATTGATGGTGATGGCCGTATCCAACACCGTTTCGCCCTTGGACAGCGAAGACGAGGAAACCGCCATGTTCATCACATCAGCGCCCAGGCGCTTGCCCGCAATCTCGAAGGAACTTTGCGTGCGCGTGGAATTTTCGAAAAACAAATTCACCTGCGTGGCGCCCGTGAGAATGGCATGGCGCCTTTCGGCACTGCGGTTCAACTCGACATAAGTGTCGGCCAAATCAAGCAACTTGGAAATTTCGGATACGGAAAGATCAGCGACAGCCAGCAAATGCTGGGCTTTGAAGATCGGCGGCCGTGTGGCGGGCTTGGACATTAAAACGGTGGGATAGGCGAAAACCGGGCAGGGGGCAAGTGGGCGGAATCATTTGGCAAA
>JAYTIG010000617.1:0-2995 GCA_043731995.1 Hyphomicrobiales bacterium | reverse complement strand
TTCCGTGGCGCTGAAGCTCACAGTTCACCGCGAAAACAAGAGCCATTTCATTTCCTTCACCCATGGCGTGCCGGATGCGCCCCTAGTGGTGACGGGTGATTCAGAAGGCAAGCGAGGCACGGAAGTGACCTTTCTGCCTTCCACCGAAACTTTCACCAAAACCGAATTTGATTTCGCCACGCTGGAACACCGCCTGCGCGAGCTGGCCTTTCTAAACTCGGGCGTGCGGATCACGCTGACGGACAAGCGTGGCGTTGAACCACATGTGCTGGAACTTTTCTACGAAGGCGGCATTCCCGCCTTCGTGCGTTATCTCGACCGCACCAAGCAAGGCCTGATCAAGGAACCGATCTACATCACCGGCCAGAAGGACGGCATCAGCATCGAATGCGCCTTGTGGTGGAATGACTCTTACCATGAAAGCGTATTCTGCTTTACCAACAACATTCCGCAACGCGATGGCGGCACGCATCTGGCGGGCTTCCGCGGCGGCCTCACCCGCATTATCAACACTTATGCGGCTGAAAGCGGCATTGCCAAAAAGGAAAAGGTCGCCATCACCGGCGATGACGCTCGTGAAGGATTGACCTGTGTGCTCTCGGTGAAAGTGCCAGACCCTAAATTCTCATCACAAACAAAAGACAAGCTGGTTTCATCGGAAGTGCGGCCCGTGGTGGAAGGCCTCGTCAACGAACAGCTTGGTGCCTGGTTTGAGGAACATCCTTCCGATGCCAAGTCCATCGTGAACAAAGTTGCGGAAGCCGCTGCTGCGCGTGAAGCGGCACGCAAGGCGCGCGAGCTCACAAGGCGCAAGGGCGCGCTGGACATATCCTCACTGCCCGGCAAGCTGGCCGATTGCCAGGAGCGCGATGCCAGCCTGTGCGAACTCTTCATCGTTGAGGGTGACTCGGCCGGTGGTTCAGCCAAGCAGGCGCGCAACCGCGCCAACCAGGCGGTTCTGCCCTTGCGCGGCAAGATTTTGAATGTGGAGCGCGCGCGCTTTGACAAGATGCTGGGCTCTGCTGAAATCGGAACTCTGATCACGGCTTTGGGCACGGGAATTGGGCGCGAAGAATTCAACGCCGACAAGCTGCGCTATCACAAAATCATCATCATGACAGACGCGGACGTGGACGGCGCCCATATCCGCACTTTGCTGCTCACCTTCTTCTATCGCCAGATGCGCGAGATCGTGGAGCGCGGGCATCTCTATATCGCCCAGCCACCGCTTTACAAAATCAAGCGCGGCGCCTCAGAGCAATATCTCAAAGACAATCAAGCGCTTGAGTCCAACCTGATTGACGTGGGCCTTGAGGGCACGGCGCTGGTGCTGGGCGATGGCTCAGAACGCGGGGGTGCTGATTTGCGCGCCATTGTGGAAGAGGCCGTGGCCATCCGCTCCATGATCGAAGGCCTGCATTCACGCTATCCGGTTTCCATCATCGAACAGGCGGCCATTGCCGGGGCGCTGAACCCCGAGGTGATTTCCACGCCAGAAAATGCCACTGGCGCTGCCGCTTATATTGCAAGGCGGCTGGATTCGGTGGCCGAAGAAACCGAGCGTGGCTGGCAAGGTCTGACGGCTGCAGATGGCGGGTTGATTTTCGAGCGCACATTGCGTGGCGTGAAGGAAAGTTGGCATGTGGACGGCAAACTGATCTCATCGCAGGAAGCCTTGCGGTTGGACCGTAAAACAGCGCATCTGCAGGAAGTTTATGCCCGCATGGCCAAGCTGAAGCGCAAGGATTCTGAAACCTTGATCCACGGGCCGCTGTCGCTGCTCGATGCCGTGTTCGCCACCGGGCGGAAGGGTGTTTCGATGCAGCGCTACAAAGGCCTTGGCGAGATGAATCCTGAGCAATTGTGGGAAACCACGCTTGATCCCAACGCGCGCTCGCTATTGCGCGTGCGCGTGGCGGAGATGGATGACGCCGATGACCTGTTCACCAAGCTGATGGGTGACACCGTGGAACCGCGGCGCGATTTCATCGTGACCAACGCACTGAGCGTTGCTAATTTGGATGTGTGATCATTTCGCCCTTCCCCCTCTGGGGGAAGGTGGCCGAAGGCCGGATGAGGGCCGATGCGTAGCATCGGTCTTTGCGTGGGCTACGCCTGAACCAAAGTCCGCAGGCAAGGGCCTGCGGCCCTCTTCCGCCCCTGCGGGGCACCTTCTCCCAGAGGGAGAAGGGTAGTTGACCCCCTACATCTTTCTCCTCGTCCTTCTCGCGGCCTTGCTGCACGCCTCATGGAATCTTGTGGTCAAGATCACCGAAGACCGCGTGCTGGCCATGTATGTGCTGCAAGTGCTCATGGGCTTCATGGGGATCGCCATGCTGCTGGTGTTTCCATTCCCGCAGCATGCGGCCCTGCCCTTTGCCATCACTTCCGGCGTCTTGCACACCAGCTATAATCTGTTCCTCGCCCGGGCTTACCGGCATGGGGATTTGAGCCTCGTCTATCCGGTGGCGCGCGGCACGGCGCCATTGATCACTCTGGTGGCAAGCCGTCTCTTCACAACAGATGTCATCTCAGCCCAAGCCACAGCGGGCGTTGTTGTTTTGATCGCTGGAATTTGGCTCATTGCCCTTTCCGGAAACATTTGGAAGCAGGACAGGCTTACGTTCATCTATGCGCTCATCACTTCATGCTTCATCGGCACCTACACTATTGTTGATGGCTTGGGCGGCCGCGCTTCTGGCGATCCATCAGGTTATACTGGGCTGGTGTTTGTGCTGGATGCACTTGGCATGCTGGCAGCCGGCGCCTATTTGCGCGGACTGGCCATCTTTCCTGCCGCTGCAAAAATCTGGCCCCGTGGCATCGCGGGCGCAGCGATGTCCGGCAGCGCCTATTGGATTGTGATCTGGGCCATGGCGCAGGCGCCTATTGCTGCGGTTGCCGCGCTGCGTGAAACCAGCATTCTCTTTGCTCTATTGTTCTCCGCCAAGGTATTGAAAGAACAAATGGGTTGGCGGCGGCTGGCTGGCGTTGC
>JAYTIG010000616.1:0-1014 GCA_043731995.1 Hyphomicrobiales bacterium | reverse complement strand
TAACCACCAAGATTCCGTTGGGGCTGTGGGGCAAGATTGTTTTCACCTGGTTCACCAGCAATTTTGATTGGTTCTTTCGGGGCCTGGCATGGCTGATTGGCATTGTGCTGGATGGGCTGGTCAACATTCTTCTCGCCGTCCCGCCCGTCATCCTGATTTTGGCTTTTGCGGCTATTGCTTATGCTTTGCAAAGGTCCTGGAAGCTGGCGCTTGGAACGCTGCTCGGTTTCCTGCTGATGTATAATCAGGGCCTGTGGAAGGACACGATCCAAACGCTGGTTCTTGTCATCGCGTCAACGATGGTCTCCATGTCCATCGGCGTTCCCATGGGCATCTGGGCCGCACACAGCCCCAAAGTCTGGCGTGTGTTGAACCCCATCCTCGATCTCATGCAAACCATGCCCACTTACGTTTATCTCATCCCGGCCTTGATCCTCTTCGGCCTCGGCATGCCTTCGGGCATGCTGGTCACGATCATCTTCGCCGCTCCTGCGCCCTTGCGCATGACCTATCTGGGACTCACTTCCATTCCCCGCGCGCTGATTGAAGCGGGCCAAAGCTTTGGCGCCACCAAGAGCCAGCTGTTGTGGAAAGTGGAACTGCCCGCTGCCTTGCCAACCATCATGGCGGGCGTCACCCAATGCATCATGCTTTCCCTTTCCATGGTGGTGATTGCCGGCCTGATTGGTGCTGCTGGCCTGGGCAGCCAGGTTGTGCGCGGATTGAACCAGATGAATATTCCGCTTGGCGTTGAATCAGGAACCTGCATCGTGATCCTCGCCATCATTCTTGACCGTGTCACACGCTTGCATACAGGAGCCGCAAAATGAGCACGGCCGTAGCTTTCAAAAACGTTGATATTTTCTTCGGCGATCATGTGCCTGAAGCATTGGCCATGTATGATAAGGGCGCTGCCCGATCAGAGATTTTGGACAAGACAAAAACCGTGCTCGGCTGTGCGGCTTGTTCTCTGGAAGTGAAGGAAGGCGAGATCAGCGTGCTGATGGGCCTTTC
>JAYTIG010000615.1:0-1015 GCA_043731995.1 Hyphomicrobiales bacterium | reverse complement strand
CCGGCACTTCGCGAAAAGATTGTGGCCGCCAAAGGCAAGTACAAGAGCATCTTCGTGGCCTATGGCGATTGCGGAACAGGCGGCCAATTGGATGCACTATTGGTGGAACAGGGCGTTGAACGCCTCGCTGGGCCACATTGCTATGCCTTCTTCTCTGGCAACGCGGCCTTTACCGCACGCGAGGAAGAAGACATGCGGTCGTTCTTCCTGACAGATTATCTTGCCCGGCATTTTGACAAGCTGATGTGGGAAGGTTTGGGGTTGGACAGACACCCAGAATTGCTGACTGACTATTTTCAGCACTACCGCAAAGTGGTTTATCTGGCCCAGACAAAAGATGTCGCACTTGAGCAAGCCGCCAGGCAGGCCGCGCAGAAACTTGGACTTGAATATGAGTACCGCTTCACCGGCTATGGCGAATTGCAATCCGAATTGGCCAAGCGCTCAAGCTAGCGCGTCGCGGATCCGGTAATACATCATTGCTGCAACCAGCAAAGGCGTGCGCAGCCCTCCGCCGGGGAAGGGCAGGTGCTTGACCCGGGCGAAGAGATCAAAGCGTTCCGCCTGGCCGCGAATGGCCTCGGCCATCAGCTTGCCATAGAGCCCGGCCAGCGCCAGGCCCTGGCCTGAATAGCCATGGGCATAATAGGTGGTGGGTGAAAGCCGCCCGCAATCCGGCACGCGGTTGGATGTGATGGCAATATAGCCACCCCAGGCATAATCAATCTTCACGTCTTTGAGCTGCGGGTAAACCGCCGTCATCCGCGGGCGCATGTATTCCGCAAGATTGGCAGGCTCCAGTGTTGAATATGAGGCGCGCCCGCCAAACAACAATCTGTTGTCGGCCGAACGCCGGAAATAATCGATGATGAAATTGGTGTTGGCCACCGCCTCATTGTCACGGATCAGACCCTTTGCGCGGTTCTCACCCAAGGGCTCAGTGGCAAGAATGTAGCTGCCCACAGGCATGATGCGCCCATAAAGTGGCTTCACCAGCCCACTCAGATAGGCGTTG
>JAYTIG010000614.1:0-7894 GCA_043731995.1 Hyphomicrobiales bacterium | reverse complement strand
TGCGCCACCAATGCGGCATTCAAACATCCTCATCCCCAAGTGGCAAAATGCCCTGCGTGATCTCCGGGCGTGGCGGAACTGCAAGACCCAGATGCGTGAAGGCGTGATGCGTGAGCAATCTTCCACGCGGCGTGCGGTTGAGGAAGCCGAGTTGGAGCAAGTAAGACTCCACCACATCTTCCAATGTGTCGCGCGCCTCGGAAAGTGAAGAAGCGATAGTATCGATGCCCACTGGGCCGCCGCCGAAATTGAGCGCGATGCATTTCAAATACCGGTGATCCAGTGCGTCCAACCCAACATTGTCAACATCAAGCAATTTCAATGCTTTATCTGCAGATTGTGCAGTGACGGTTGAACTGCCATCGACGCTGGCGAAATCACGCACGCGGCGCAGCAACCGGCCTGCGATGCGCGGTGTGCCGCGTGAGCGCTTGGCAATTTCACGCGCGCCATCTTCGGTGATCGGCAGCGCCATAATGCGCGCAGCGCGCCGAATGATTTCAAGCAACTCATCGGCCTGATAAAAATCAAGCCGTACAGGAATTCCGAAACGGTCGCGCAATGGGGTAGTGAGCAGGCCCGTTCGCGTGGTGGCGCCGATCAAGGTAAAGCGCGCCAGATCAATGCGCACGCTGCGCGCGGCGGGGCCTTCGCCGATGATGAGATCCAATTGGAAATCCTCCATCGCTGGGTAGAGTATTTCTTCCACTGCTGGATTGAGGCGGTGGATTTCATCGATGAAGAGCACATCACGGTCTTCAAGGTTGGTGAGCAGTGCTGCAAGATCGCCTGCCTTGGCGATGACGGGGCCGGAGGTGGCCTTGAAGTTCACGCCAAGTTCGCGCGCCATGATTTGCGCCAGCGTGGTTTTGCCAAGGCCCGGCGGGCCAGCAAAGAGAACATGATCCAACGCTTCCTCGCGTTGCCTGGCGGCTTCGATGAAGACCGAGAGATTCTGCTTCACTTTGCTCTGGCCAACAAATTCCGCGAGGCGTTGCGGGCGCAACTGCGTGTCGGCCAGATCTTCGGGCTTCTTGTCAGCGGTGACGAGGGGGCGGGTGATCATCCGCTGGCCAGCTCTTTCAGCGCGGCGCGGATGAGTTTTTCCGTGGGCTGATCTGTTCCGGATTTCTTGAGTGCGGCGCTCACCGCAAGGGCTGCTTGGCTTTGGCCATAGCCCAAATTCACAAGTGCAGATACAGCATCCTTCACCGCCGTTGGCGCGGCACTTGCGAGTTCGGCGGAGATTTGCGCGAGGCCGACATCGGCGAAGCTCAACTTCGGCACTTTGTCTTTCAACTCCAGCACCACGCGCTCAGCCAGTTTCTTGCCCACGCCATTGGCCTCACCAATCTTGGCCTTATCTTGCAGGGCAATGGCGGAGGCGAGTTCATTCGGTGTCATGATCGACAGCACGGCCAGCCCCACGCGGGCCCCCACGCCCTGAACGGTTTGCAGCAGCTTGAACCACTCCTTCTCATGGTTGGTGGCGAAGCCGATGAGACGGATGTTGTCCTGGCTCACCAGCATCTCGGTGAAAAGCTCAGCAAATTCGCCAGCGCCGGGCAGGGCGGCCAAAGTTTTAGCCGAGGCCGAGGCGTGGTAGCAAACCCCGCCCACATCCATCATCACCCAATCTTCGCCCACCGAATCAATGCGGCCCTTGAGTTTTCCGATCATGCGCTTTTGCTATCGGCCAAAGGTGAACAAGTCAAGAACGGGCAAGTTTTGCTTCCAGCGCCTTGGCCCCGCGATGCTGCGCATGGCAGATGGCGATTGCGAGGGCGTCGGTGGAGTCGGCGGTCTTAAGTTCGGCGCGGGGCAACAAGATTTTGACCATGTGTTTCACTTGTTCCTTCTCGGCATGGCCGTTGCCCACCACGGTTTTCTTGATGAGATTGGGGGCATATTCGGCCACGCCGATTTTCCGCATCACCGGGGCGAGCATCACGACACCGCGGGCCTGGCCCAGCTTCAGCGTGGCGCGGGCATCCTTGTTGACGAAGGTTTCTTCAATGGCCGCTTCATCGGGTTTGAATTCATCGAAGATGGCCAAAACCTGCTGATGGATTTGCAGCAAGCGGGTGGCGAGATCATCCTCATTCGCCGAATGCACGGCACCATCGGCCACATAGGACAGCCTTGTGCCTTCCGCTTCAATGATGCCCCAGCCCGTGTGACGCAAGCCAGGATCCAGCCCAATGATTCTCACCATGGTGAGAGTTTAAATGATGAAAAGGCTTGGCGCATCGTCATTCCCGCGAAAGCGGGAATCTCAGTTACGCTTGCGGCAACGCAGATGCCCGTTTTCACGGGCATGACGGAGAGGGCTATTTCAACGCGTCCAGCGCCGCTCTCTCAATGCGGCAGGCCACGGCGAAGGCGGGGTTGAAGACATTGCCGATGTCATAGCGCACATTCATGCCAAGGAAGTGGCTGGCGGCGATTTTACTGAGGCCATAGTCACGCTCCAGCCAAGCGAGCATTTCCGCAGTGGCGTATTGCAGGGCGAGTTCGAGCGGGCGTGCGTTGCCGACGGTAAAGATCGAGGTTTCGTTTTCCCCACGCGGCCAGGTGATGGGCTTGCCCTTGATGAGGCGCACAGTGAATGTCACTTCCGCGCTTGTTTCAATGCCAGTTCCGGCAATCTCGCCATCGCCTTGTGCGCCATGCACATCGCCCAGGAAGAACAGGGCACCGGGAACGGCAACGGGGAAATAAGCTGTCGCCCCTTCGCCGAAGCGCCGGTAATCCATGTTGCCGCCATGGTGGCCGCAGGTGGCAGTGGAGATCGCTTCCCCGCCATCCGGTGCCACACCGAAGCAGCCGATCATCGGCACAATGGGGATGGACCAGTTTTTCAATTCCGGCGGCGGATTTTGCAACGTGATGCTATTTTGCCTAGGGGCAATGTCCCAGAATATCTTTTCTCGCGGCGGCAAGGTGCGCACGTCGGCAGCAGGTACGACATGCCAGGCGAGGCCTTGGCGCGTCCAGCCCGTGGGGCGTGTCATGGCGATTTTGAGAATTTCCACCGCGAGTGTGTCGCCTGGCTCGGCACCTTCAATGAAGAAGGGGCCGGACATGGGGTTCGGATCTGCTGCCTGGAATACATTGTTCTGGTCAAAGCCATTGGCATCCAGCGTTGCTGTGATGACGGTATCGCCATGCTTGATGGTGAGTGCTGCTGGATGGGTGCCGAGTGTTTGGTAGAAGGCACTCGGCGTGAAAATGTGATGCGCCAAAGGTTATTCCTCAGGATTCAGCTTGGCCGCCACTTCATCGCTGAATTCGGCATTGGTGAAAACATTCTGCACATCGTCATCTTCATCGAGCGCGTCAACCAGTTTCATCAGGCTCTCGGCTTTTTCGAAATCAGCCATCGGGGCCATCACAGTGGGCTTCCATATGGCTTTTACAGACTCCGCTTCGCCGAACTTGGTGGCAAGGGCGGCGGAAACTTCGTTCATGGCTTCAAAGGCACAAATGACGATGTGGCTGCCCTCGCTGGTGACATCATCAGCGCCTGCTTCGATGGCGGCATCGAGCATGGCGTCGGCAGAGGCCTTGGGCAGCGGATAAACAATCTCGCCCACCTTGGCGAACATGAAAGACACCGAGCCCGTTTCGCCCAGGTTGCCGGCATATTTGGCGAAAAAGGCGCGCACCACCGGTGCGGTTCTGGCGCGGTTGTCGGTGAGGGCCTCAACGATCACGGCAACGCCAGCCGGGCCATAGCCCTCATAACGCACGTTTTCATAGCTTGCGCCGTCAGCGCCAGCGGCCTTTTTGATGGCGCGTTCGATATTGTCCTTGGGCAGGTTTTCGGCGCGGGCATTTTGAATGGCCAAACGCAGGCGGGAATTGGCTGCGGGATCTGGAATGCCTGCCTTGGCCGCCACGGTGATTTCCCGGGATAGCTTGGAGAATATCTTGGAGCGCATCTTATCCTGGCGGCCCTTGCGATGCATGATGTTCTTGTATTGTGAATGGCCAGCCATTGGGACCTCTTAACAAGGTGTGAATTTCGGCCCTTATAGCCATCCCCATTGCCGCCGCACAAGCGCCCCAGTTTAACCCTGTTTTAAGGTTAGCAAGTCAATCTGGAGCCTGTGAGTTTGTGGAGTGCGTTTTTATGAGTTTCAAGTTGGCTTCGATGGAATCTTTCTCGTTTGACGGCGAGGAAATTGGCGCTGCGGGAGCCGCAGCACTTAGAAAGGTTAGAACATTGGCTGACTCTGCACCTAAGGGCAGGCTCTTTGCCGCCATTGCGACGCTCAATGAATTGAGCGCATCCACCGCCAGCGCGCTGGAAAAAGGCAACTTGCCAAAGGCCAAGCACGTGGCTGCTGACCTTGCCAAGGCCGGTGAAATGAGGCTTCCCGGGTTCTTCAAGCGCAAAGCTTGATTGGACGTATCTGCAAAGGCGAATACAGGAATGCAAGGGCTGGAGCCATGGATTTGGCCACCAGCCTTTTTGTTTTTGCGGTGGCAAGAACCATACAAATTTGTATCGCACTCCGGCTTCCTTGACTGAATTGTAAGTGTCCAACACGCGGGTGGCTGCATAAGCCAGCGGGCAGGGCTGCAAGGCCCGGCGCGGTGCAAGGTGCATCGCCGCCAATTCCGATTTGGAGAATTGAATATGTTTCGTGTAGCCCTTCTTGCTTCTTTCGCCGTTTTTGCTGCCTCGACCTCTTTTGCCGCTACGGCCACCAAGGTTGAATGCAGCAAGTCTGATCCAGCCAAGTTCAAGCCGCAGGCTGATCTCATTGCCAAGTTGAAGGCCGAAGGTGTGACCGTTTCGAAGATCAAGGTCGAAGGCGGCTGCTACGAAACCTATGCCACGGATGCCAAGGGCAAGAAGGCCAATGCGGCCTATAACGCCGAAACGTTCGACATGCTTGACAACGCCGAAGCTGGCGAAAAGAAGCAGTAATATGAGTTTCCCTGAGCATCGAGCGATCAAGTGGAATCACTTGTGAGCGAAAAGATGCGAGAAACTAGATATCTAGAGCGTGGGGGCGAGCGGATGCGAGCATCCGCCGCTCTAGATGCGCAGAAATCGGGAACCATGCTGCGCGTCTGGGATCCATTCGTGCGGCTGTTCCATTGGAGCCTGGTGGCAGGAATGGCGGCAACATGGTTCACTTCTTCTATCCGGGGTGAATTGCACCAATGGATCGGGCTTGTTGTTGCGGGCCTGATTATAGCGCGCATTGGCTGGGGCCTGGTGGGCAAGGGCCATGCCCGTTTCGCCAGCTTTGTCAGAAGCCCCGCCACCGTGGTTGGCTATCTCGCTGACATTCTGCGCGGCACAGAGCGGCGTCATCTTGGCCACAACCCGGCGGGTGGGGCTATGATACTGGCCCTGATCATTTTTGTGCTCGGCACGTGCCTCACTGGATGGCTGATGACCACCGATGCCTGGTATGGAGATGACGCCATGCAGTTCACACACTCGGCCTTTGCTTATTCCATTGTGGCGCTGGTTGTGTTGCATCTCGCGGGTGTTGTGTTGGCCAGCTTGGGCCACCGTGAGAATCTGCCGCGCGCCATGGTGACCGGATTGAAGCGCGCACCGGATGGCGATGACGTGGCCTAGATCTGCGGCATGACCTGCTGCAACCTGCCGCCCAGCCTGATGGGTGCAATATTCAAGGCAAGGCCGGTTTTGTCATCCGTCTCAACTAGTACACCACTGATTGTGGCCTCGCCTTCTGCGGGGCGCATGCGCTCCACGGGCAGCTTGCGCAGGAAACGGTTCATGGGCTCGGCCTTGTCCATGCCAATCACTGAATCATAATCGCCGCACATTCCCGCATCAGTCATATAGGCGGTGCCGCCACTGAGGATGTGATGATCGGCGGTTGGCGTGTGTGTATGCGTGCCGACAACCAACGATGCGCGGCCATCTGCAAAGTGGCCCATGGCCATTTTTTCCGATGACACTTCGGCATGCATGTCGATCAGAACCGCGTCGCAGTCGCGGCCCAGTTTGCAGGCTTCCAATTCACGGTTTACGGCGGGGAAGGGATCGTCCAGTTGCGGCTCTATCATCACGCGGCCCATGGCATTGATAACGAGAACGCGCTGGCCGCGCGCCGTTTCCACCATGGCCGTGCCGCGGCCGGGGCAGCCTTGCGGCCAGTTGAGGGGGCGGATCATGCGCTCTTCGCGCGCGATGAAGATGAGTGCTTCGCGCTGGTCGAAAGCATGGTTGCCCAGTGTCACCACATCGGCACCCACTTCACGCAGGCCCTTGAAGATGTCTTCCGTTATGCCGAATCCGTGAGCGGCATTTTCGCCGTTCACCACCACAATGTCCGGCTTCAGCTGTTCGCGCAGTTCTGGCAGGCGCTGATAGACGGCGTCGCGCCCGGCGCGGCCCACCACATCGCCTAGAAACATCAGGCGCATTTGAGCACACTGCGTTCAGTGATGATGTAGTCCAACGGCTGGTCATGTGCGGTGTGAGGCACGCTCTCGGCTTCTTGCGCGGCATAAGCCACGCCGATAGCGATGATCTTTTTCTTGGCGCGCAACCTGGCCAGCGTTCGATCATAAAAGCCGCCGCCATAACCGAGGCGGTAGCCCTGCCTGTCGAAAGCCAGCAATGGCACGATGAGCACGTCTGGTTCGACCTCTGGCGCGGAATCCGCAGGGCGCTCGATGTCCATTGCACCTCTTTCCAGTGGCTCCCCCGGCAGCCATTTGCGGAAGATCAGCGGCTCGCCCGCGCCCTTGATGATGGGCAGGCATGTTGTCCAGCCGTCGCCAGCCAGACGCACCATGAGCGGGCGTGTGTCAATTTCAGAACGGAAAGGAATGAAGGCGGAGAGAATGTGAAAATCAGCCTCCGCCGCAGCAGGAAAGGATTGAGAGGCCAGCAACAGGGGCGCGGCCACTTTCATCTTTTCATGGGTGGTCAAGCGGTTGGCAGCGGCCAGCTTGCGGGCGGCGGCTTTGTCATCTGGCAGAATAAACGTCATGCGGCACATCTGCCACAGCGTGGTTCAAGACGCCAGAGCCCTCATGGACGCATTATGTTGCTGCATCATCGGCTGGTTGTGAATCCAGCGCGCAATCCACCCGCAAATCCACCACATGGTGCAGGAGATGACGATGGCGGCATAGCCATCCACCGCATAGTGCCAGGCCAGGTGAACAGAACTCACGAGTATCACACCGGCATAGACAGTGAAGAACCAGCCAAGGAACTTGTTGATACGGTGGAATGTGAGTGCAAAGAGCACCGCGTTGGCATTGTGCATGGAAGGGAATGCGCTGATGCCCAATGGATCAGACTTGCCGGTGTAGCCATCCCACAACAGGTCTTGGGTGGAGAGCGACCACATGGGCAGGCGCGTCTGCACATCCTGCAAATAGGTCATGAGCGGCGCGAAAGGATCAGGAGAAAGGCCGATGCGTGAATAATAGGCAGGGCCCGCGGATGAGAAATAGACCGCCATCAACCCGCCGCCGATCCACCAGATCAGCATATAGGAAAGGAAGAAGCGGGTGCGCAGCTCGCTAGGGTTTTTCTGGAATGCAAACCACACCATGGTTCCAAACAATGCAATGAACCACAGGTTATAGAGCAGGCATGAGATGAAGGTGACATAGTCATAGCCCATCAGCGGCTGTAGCAGGCGCCACGGGTCGATGCCGAAATGCAGCGCGCGATCCAGCTTCATAAATGTTTCATCCCAGGCAAAGGGATTGAGATAGGGAATTTGCGGTTTCAGATCGAGAATGGCTTTGTTGTAAAGCGTGATGGCCAGCACCACTGGACTGGCATTGATCAGCGCGGCGGGCTTGCGGAAAAGCGTGACGACATCATTGCCCAGCGCCTTCAGCGGGCTCTCCGGCTTGATGATGAAGGCATATTGGA
>JAYTIG010000613.1:0-7898 GCA_043731995.1 Hyphomicrobiales bacterium | reverse complement strand
GCCACGGCGCGCAGCAGCTTGCCGCCCACATCATGGAAATAGATGCCATTGAGATAATAGCGCGTCTCTTCAGTTGAAATTGCAAAGCGCGTGCGCTCTATCAGGAAACGCAGATCAGCAGCGCCCAGCGAAAACATATTGCCGAATTCACCGCTGGAAAGATCAGGGAAATCTTCGGGCGGCAGGGCCTGCAGTGCAAAGCGCGAACGCCCGGCAATAATGGAAATGCGGCCCTTGTCTCCGGCCTGGTTCAATTCCAGCTGAGCGCCATCGGGCAGTTTGCGCACGATGTCATAGAGCATGTGCGCGGGCACGGTCGCCGCACCATCTTGGGCTACGTCGCCGAGGGCCGATTCCACAATCTCGATGTCAAGATCCGTGGCGGTGAGTTTGACTTCACCGCCCTTGGCCTGCACCATCACATTGGAAAGGATGGGAATGGTGTTGCGCCGTTCCACCACGCTTTGCACATGGTTGAGGGCTTTCAGAAAAGCGGATTTTTCAAGTATAACGCGCATGTAAAACCTATCCCCTGGGAGGGGGCGACAATGGCGAAAAAGCCTGTGAATTTCAAGCTTATTGGCTCAATACCAGACAAGTTTTGTGGAAATCGATATTGCAAGATGCGCTCGAATTTAAGCCGAACGTGCAAAATGTGGCTTAGGAGAAGGAATTTTGTGGCCCAAGTCGTGCGCGGCTTCGATCCACGCATTGATAGCATCTTCGATATTAGCTAAGGCTTCTTGTGGCGTTTCACCATCGCTGATGCAGCCCGGCAAATCAGGTACGGTCGCGACAAAACCCCCGCCGTCTTCAACAGGCAATGATTCAATCAGAATTGCGTAACCTTTAATGTTCACGTCAGTGATCTTACGGTGTCGACCAGTTTCACAAGCTGTTTGATATATACAGGCTTAATCGGCCTTTTGAAAGGGATTGTAAGTTTCAGCGACAGGCGTGGGTGAGCAATTCTTTAGTGTGACCCACCACCCGAAGGCGGCTTACAATATATGTCGAACTCTGCGCAGAGTGCCTCAACATCGGAAATTTTCTAATCTCCCCGAGGGTTTGTTCTTATCGCGTCGAGGCGCTTGCTCATTGGTGGAATACTTCAAGAATCTGTATTTAGATTCTCGAGACAATCTGATCGAAATTCAAGCTTATTGCTGCTCCACCAACCTTATCAACAGGGCCAGTTCCCGGGCCAGCTTCTCATCGCCCTTGATCTGTTCGTCGATCTTGCGAACGGCATGCAGAACGGTGGAATGATCACGCCCTCCGAAGCGCCGCCCAATCTCGGGCAACGAACGTGCCGTAAGCTTCTTGGCCAGATACATGCCAATCTGCCGGGGCATTACCACCTCGCGGGCACGGCGCGCAGAAAGCAGGTCATTTCGGCCCACGTTGAAATGGCGGCTGACAACCTTGAGAATGTCTTCAATCTTGATGCGCCCGGTGTCCGTGGCCCCCGCCGCATCGCGCAGCACCATCGAAGCCAGATCAACCGTGATGATGGATTTGTTGAACTGCTGATAGGCCACCAACTTGTTCAGTGCGCCTTCAAGCTCGCGCCCGCCGCCGGTGATGCGCTCGGCAATCAGATCCAGAATGGCAGGCTCAATCACGGCTGAAGGATCATTCTTCAGCATCATCATATGCCGCAGTTCCACAATCTTGCGGCGCTGCGTGGCGTCGGGCGTTTCTATGTCAACTACCAGCCCGCCCAGCAGGCGCGAACGCATGCGCTGATCAATGGTATCAAGCTGCGAAGGCGGCACATCGGCCGCAATCACCACCTGGCGCTTGGCATCCACCAGGGAATTGAAGGCGTGGCAGAACTCCTGCTGCATGGCCTTGCCCTGCAGAAACTGGAAATCGTCAATCAGCAGCACATCAACGCTGGCGAATTGGTCCTTGAAGGCCAGTGTGTCGCGGCTGCGAATGGCATGAATGAAGCCATACATGAAGCGCTCTGCGGTGAGCACCAAAACCTTGCGCGCCGGTTGGTGTGAGCGGATACGGTGCGCCAGCGAGCTGAGCAGATGGGTTTTGCCCAGGCCAGCGGCTGAATGAACATAGAGCGGATTGAAGCTCAGGGTCTGGCCCGAAGCAGCATTAGCCACGCGCATGACGGCGGCATGGGCCAGTTGGTTGGAAGCGCCCACCACGAAAGTGTCAAAGGTCTGGCTGTCATCAGGGCCGGGGCCGCGCTCCGGTACCAGAAGGGCTTGAATCTGTGCCGCTGTGGCGCTGCTGCGCTCAGATGGAACGGTGCGTGGAGCATCGCTGGCGATAACCCGCAGTGATTCACCCTGCTGGCGCACGCGCACCACGACAGCCGCCAGCGTGCCAAATTCACCCTCGGCAATCTTGCGTAGTTTGGAAATGTAATGGTTCTCGATCCAGCTCTTGAGGAACCGGGTGGGAACCGAAACTGTAAGCTGCCCGCGCGCGAGTTCTTCGGCATCCATGCGTGCGAACCAGCTGTTGAACAGGTCGTCCCCCAATTCTGCCTTGAGGCGGGTGGCCACGCGCTGCCATTGTGATTTCAAATCTGTTTGATTGAGGCTCGTGGCCTCAACTCGTGCCGCTACTTGTTTCATTTAACCCCAGCCAAGATCCGGCACCGGCCGCTTGTGGGCGAGCGGTGCCTTAAGTTGAATTCCGCAATGTCGTGATAAAGGAGCGCTGCTGCTCCCACGCAATTCACTGACTAGAAGGAGTCTTCAAAAGTCATCATTTTTTAATACCCTTACATTGCATAAAAAATGCAACGCCCGCCGCACACATCTATTCCCGAAGTCCAAAATCGCGGCTTCAGGCGCCCTTTTTGAGCGATCTTAGGTCGTGTTCCCACGCCCGCCGCTGCTTTCGAAAAAAACGCTAGCCAAGTGACAAAGCCACCCGCAACAGGATTCGTGTTTCTTTCCGTACACTGAGCATAGAAGGCGCTTGAAGCCTTTGCCGAAAGCCTTCAGCTTGGCAAAATAAGATTTTGATTCTAAATGATTTTATGTGCCTTGTAAGAGGCCGGGAATTGATCCCGCCAGCATGATTTATTCAGCCGCGCCGATGCCATTTCTTAACAAAGTGTTAGCCACATCCTCTGCTCATTTTCCTAATTTGTATAACCTATTGATGTTGCGGTATTTTGCTTGTCATCAAACCTCCGTGTCCGGATGATGACCCGGCTCCCAGCAATGAAAAACGCCCCGGCGCGGGGCCGAGGCGTTTCAAAGCAGATGGAATTATGCCGGATGAAAGGGCTCTCTCAGCCCTTCATGGCGCGCACGCGGTGCGTGAGGCGCGAAACCTTGCGCGATGCGGCGTTCTTGTGCAGCACGCCCTTGGAAGCGCCACGCATCACTTCAGTGGTTGCGGCCTGCAATGCGCTCTCGGCGTCAGTCTTCTTGCCGCCCACAATGGCTTCTTCAACCTTGCGCACAGAGGTACGAACCTTGCTGATGCGGTTCTTGTTCACGCTGGCGCGGCGGGCGCTGGCGCGGTTGGCTTTTTTGGCGGATGACGTATTGGCCATAGGTGTTCCTGATTAAACCTTAAAACTGCTTCTGTCTGAAATCTGGGCCGGGGCAACTTCCATGGACGCAAAATCCAAGAAACGCTTCACAGCTTTAGAATGGCGGGCTTATAGTGGTGCAAATCCAGCCCGTCAACCGCCGATTCCGGCCTTGTTTGAGGAAGCAAAACTCTTGTCTCTCTATAGTGAAAGCCGGCCCTGGGGGGCCTTTTATGTTTTGGACGAAAAGCCGGGCTTTAAAGTGAAGCGCATTGTGGTGAAAGAAGGTGGGCGCCTTTCCCTGCAAAGCCACAAGCACCGCTATGAGCATTGGACGGTGGTGGAAGGCACGGCCACCGTTACAGTGGATGACAAGGTGGTAGCCATGACGCGCGGGCAGGCGGTGGACATTCCGCTCCACGCCAAGCACCGCCTCGAAAATCTGCACAAGGGTGAAGTCACCATCATTGAAGTGCAGTTTGGTGATTATCTCGGCGAAGATGACATCATCCGTTACGACGACGCTTATGCAAGAACCTGAGCGCCGCATTGGCGTCGACATTGGCGGCACCAAGATCGACGCGATTGTTTTCGATCGCGCTGACAAGATCATCTTCGAAAAGCGAGTAGACACGCCCAAGGACTATGAGCCGATGATTGCGGCTATCGCGAGCCTGGTGAAGGAAGCTGGAGAAGGTAGTGTGGGCATTGGAGCGCCGGGCTCGGCCAATCCAGCAACAGGCATTTGGCGCAATTCCAACTTTGTGGCGAGCAACGGCAAACCCATGGCGCGCGATCTGGAAACGGCAATCGGCAGGCCCATCCGCATCGAGAATGATGCCAATTGCTTTGCTCTGTCAGAAGCCAAGGATGGTGCTGGTGCTGGACATAACAGCGTGGCGTTTTTTACTATCGGCACAGGCTTGGGCGGCGGTCTCGTGATCAATGGTGAGATCATCCGTGGCGCCAATGCCGAAGCCGCTGAATTCGGCCATACAAGTTTGCCCTGGATGACAGCGGAGGATTGGCCCCCTGTGCCGTGCTTTTGCGGTAAGGCGGGCTGTGCCGAAATGTATGTTTCAGGCACTGGCCTGATCGGCGATTACAAGCGCGTGGTGGGGCTGGAGTTTTCAGGCCCCGAAATCATCGCCCGCGCCCGCGCTGGTGAGGCGGCCGCAGGTGCCGCGCTGAAACGCCTCCAAAACCGCTTCGCCCGCATCTGCGCGCAGATCTTGAATGTGATTGACCCCGATGTCTTCGTCATGGGCGGGGGCTTGAGCAGCCTGCCCGAACTGGTAGAAGAACTCCCACCCCATATCGCCCGCTACACTTTCTCCGGCGAAGCCAAAGCCAAAGTGCTGCGCGCCAAACACGGCGGGAATAGCGGAGTGAGGGGCGCGGCAAGACTGTGGGGATAACAGATATCGTTATTAATGGTTGACGTTATTAACGAGATGCGTTATTATACGGCATGATCAAGTCCTTTGCCGATTCTGACACGCGAAGACTTTTTGAGTTTGAGCATGTCAGAAAGTGGGCAAGCATTGAGCGCCAGGCGCTGCGTAAACTCGTGCAGCTTGATCTGGCTCAAAGCCTTGGTGACATGCGCGTGCCGCCGGGAAATCGGCTCGAGGCCTTGAGCGGAGATCGCAAAGGCCAATGGAGCATTCGCATCAACGACCAATACCGGATCTGTTTTCGATGGGGTGTGGATGGTCCGACTGATGTGGAAATAGTGGATTATCATTGAGGAGTAACGCAATGGCAAAACTGATCGCCCCTGTATCACCCGGTGAAATGCTGGAAGAGGAATTTCTGACACCCTTGGGAATGACCAAATATCGCCTTGCCAAAAGCATCGGCGTTCCGGCGCAGCGCATTGGCGATATTATCTCAGGCAAGCGTGGCATCAGTGCCGATACCGATTTGCGCCTCTGCCGTTTCTTTGGCCTATCCGACGGCTGGTGGCTGCGTTTGCAAGTGGGTTACGACACCACAATCGCCAAGCGGAAAATGGCAGGAGAGTTGGCCAAGATTGTGCCGTTGGAGCGGGCGGCTTAGTTTCCCCCCAACTCTCCATCGACGGGTCAAGCCCGCCGATGAATAGGGGAAAGAAACGCAGCCAAGTTTAGCTGGGCAAAGATGCTTGCTGCCGCACACAATGCAGAGAGCCCGCTAAAAATTGCCGCCCATTTGTTCATTCGGACTGAATATTTTACTGCCTTATAGAATGGGTCTGTTTCAGGCACTGGATTCCAATAGGAGACCATCGGCGGCGTCTTCCCGTAAGCTGACAGAAACCAAAATAACGCCGCAAGGAATGCAAAGAATGCAGTTCCGATTTCCAATCCCCTGCGCATCTACCCGACCTTCTCCCACTTCTTCGTCTTCTCGCTCTTAAAAAACGCATCAATGATCTTCATGTTCTTGATCGCGTCATCCACGCCCCAGGCCATCTTCTTCCCACTCCGAATGGCGCGGCCGAAGGCTTCGGCTTGCAGTTGATATTGGTCGCTCACCGGATAGGTGTGCCACTCGCCCACATTCATCTCCTCGCCCTGCACAAAAATGCGGTTGGGCTTGTCGGGTGGGGCGTTGAAGGGGATTTCAACCTCGATGCGCCCTTTGGTGCCCACGATGTGTACCCGCTGATAAGGTGCCAGCTGGGTTGAGATTGTAAAGCTCAGGTGTCGGCCTTTGCCGAAATCTGCCAACCCGCCCATCAGACGGTCGGTCTTGAACTTGGGGTCGCGGTCAATTGTGCCCGTCACGCGCGAAGGTTCGCCATCAAAGATGTAACGCGCCACGGTGATTGGATAGCAGCCGATGTCCAGCAAGCCGCCACCGCCAATGCCCGCCATGTTGCGCACATTCTTCGGGTCGCGGTTGAAATAGGAGAACAACACCTGCATGGCGCGAACCTCGCCAATCTCGCCGCGCTTCACCCGATCACGCGCGTCAATCCACTGCAGCGCATGGCGCACCATGAAGGCCTCGGCGATCATCACCTTGCGCGGCGCATTTTTTAGCTTCATCGCCTCCTTGGCGGTGATGGCGATGGGCTTTTCACAGAGCACGTGCTTGCCATGCTTGGCGGCCAGTAAAGTGAGCGGCACATGCAGATGATTAGGCAACGGATTATAAACGGCCTCGATCTCCGGGTCGGCCAGCATTTCCTCATAGGAGCCATAGGCCTTGGCGATGCCCAGTTCGGCGGCAGCCTCCTGCGCCCGCTTCAAATTGCGCGAGGCGATGCCCACCAACTCAATCTCGCTGCTTTTCAACATGCCGGGCAGAACTTTCTTCATGCCAATATCAGCCGTTGAGATCACACCCCATTTCACCCGTGTCATGATTTTTCCCTCAATTACATTCCTGTCAGGTGGAAGCCTAACCCAAGTCTTGTCGCAAACCAAATGCGAGGTGACGGTTTTGAAGCGCTTTGTGATCGCCTCGCGCTTGACGGCCCTCGGGTAAAGTCGTTTTATCTCACCATGTCACAAGGGAGAAACGACATGACAAAATCAATTACCAAAGCCTTTGGCGCCTTGGCCTTCGCCGCCAGCCTGCTCGGCCTTTCAGCTGCTGCCCAGGCCAGCGATGCCGCCTCGTGCCAAACTGTCAAACTGTCTGACATTGGCTGGACTGACGTGACGGCTGTGACGGCCCTCACCGGCGCCATGCTGGATACCATGGGTTACAAGGGCGATATCAAGCAGCTCGCCGTGCCCGTCACCTTCGCGTCGATGAAGAACAAGGACATTGACGTGTTCCTCGGCAACTGGATGCCTTCCATGGAAGAAGACATCAAGGCCTATACCGCCGATGGCTCGGTTGAAACCATCGGTGCCAACCTGCCCACCGGCGCTTTCTATACGCTGGCCGTGCCGGATTACACCTATGCCAAGGGCCTGCATGACTTTGCCGATATCGGCAAGTTCAAGGACACCCTGCACGCCAAGTTCTATGGCATTGAGCCCGGCAATGACGGCAACCGGCACATCCTCGATATGATCAAGGACGCCAAGTGGAAGCTTGATGGCTTTGAACTGGTGGAAAGCTCTGAAGCTGGCATGCTTTCACAGGTGGCAAAAGCCACCCAGAACAAGGAAGACATTGTCTGGCTCGGTTGGGCTCCGCATCCGATGAATGCCAACTTCAAGATGAAATATCTGACCGGCGGTGATGATCTATTCGGGCCCAACATGGGTGCTGCAGTGGTCAACTCCACCGTGCGCAAGGGCTATCTCGCCGAATGCCCTAACGTGGGCAAGCTGGTGAAGCAGCTCAAGTTTGAAGTGGGCATGGAAAATGAAGTCATGGGCCAGATCCTTGATAAGAGCGTTGACCCCAAGGTGGCAGCAGTCGCCTGGGTCAAGGC
>JAYTIG010000612.1:0-3006 GCA_043731995.1 Hyphomicrobiales bacterium | reverse complement strand
CCTTGGGATCAAGCGGCATGCCGGGCAGGCCTGCGGGCTTCAATCTGAACTCGGCCACATCCATGATTCGCTTCCAACTCGGCGCTGCCACATGTCCGCCGGTAGCAGCACTTTCCTTGGAGCCGCTCATCGGCGTGTTATCATCATTGCCCGCCCAAACGCCGGTGACGTTATGGGCCGAGAAGCCCATGAACCAGGCATCTCGGAAATTGGAGTTTGTGCCGGTTTTGCCCGCCACTGGCGCATAACCCAATTCAGCCCGTGTGCCCGTGCCTTGCACCACCACATTGCGCATCATGGACACAAGCTGGGCAATCTTCTCCGGCTGTTCAACTTGCGGCGCATCACTTTCATTGTTGGCGCGGCTATAGAGCAAATCGCCATTCGGCTTGCGGATTTCGACAACGGCATAAGGCTTGGCCAGTTTGCCGCCATTGGCAAAAGTGGCATAGCCGGTGGCGAGATCAATCAGCGTGAGGGAACTCGTGCCGATGGCCATGGTGGGATATTTGTCGATCTGTCCGGTGATGCCAACATCGCGGGCGGTTTGCTCAACGGTCTTGCGGCCCACTTCCAGCATCAGTTTCACTGCAATCGTATTGATCGAATGGGTAAGCGCATTGATGAGTGTTGTGGCGCCGCGGTAACCCGGCTCAAAATTGTGCACGCACCAATTGATCACGCAGACGGGCCCATCCACCACGATGGAAGTTGGCGTATAGCCGTGGTTGAGGGCGGCCATGTAAACGAAGGGCTTGAAGGCAGAACCCACCTGCCGCTTGCCGGAAGTTGCGCGGTTGAACTGGCTTTCTTCATAATCGCGGCCACCGACAATTTCGCGCACCGCACCGTCTGGCGCCATGGTCACGGATGCGGCTTGCGAATATTTGAAAGTTGGCCCCTCATGGTCGATCATGTCATTGATGATCGCCTGCGAGGCTTCTTGCAGCTTGCTGTTGATGGAGGTCTTCACCTCGATCACATAATCATTCTTGAAGTTTTGCCGCGCGATCACATCCAGCGTGTCTTGATAGGCAAAATCCAGAAACCAGTTGGGGCTGGCAAGGATGTTTTGCTTTACGATTTCGGCCGGCTGGCGCTGGGCCTGCAACAACTCGCCCTGCGTGACAAAGCCTGCGTCCAGCATGCGGTATAGCACAACATTGCTGCGCGCGCGCGAAGCTTCGGGGTTGGCATGTGGCGCATATTGCGTGGGGGCCTTGAATAGCCCGGCCAGAACCGCTGCCTCTGGCAAGCCAATGTCGCGCACCGATTTGCCAAAATAGAATTGCGAGGCAGCCTCAACCCCCGTGTTGCCACCACCCAGGTATGAGCGGTCAAGATAGAGTTTCAGGATTTCGTTTTTAGTCAGCCGTTCTTCCACCCACAGGGAAAGGAACGCTTCATTCACTTTGCGGCGGATGGTGCGCTCAGGCGTGAGCAGCAGGTTTTTCACCACCTGTTGCGTGATGGAAGAGCCACCCTGTTTCGATCCGCCACCGCGCGTGTTGTGCAAAAGCGCGCGCAATGTGCCAATCACATCCACGCCGAAATGGTCATAGAAGCGCGCATCCTCGGTGGCCAGCACGGCCTTGATCAACACGGGCGGTATTTCATCCAGCGGGATGGAGTCGTTCTGGCTGATGCCACGCCGCCCGATCAGTTTGCCATCAGAATCTGTGAAGGTGATGGCATATTCGCGTCCACGGTTCCAAATATCGCCCGTGCCGGAAAATGGCGGGAGCGCGAAAGCCAGAAGCCCAAAGGCGGCCACCACGCCAAAGGTGAAAGCATCATCCACCAGGTCGATGAGGATGCGTTTTAATCCTGAAAGGCGGAACCAACGGTAAAGCCAGGAGGAATAGGCTGAGCCGGCACGTTTCAAGCCATCCCACAATTCAAACAGCGCCGTGCTCACAAAGGAATCCGCTGCCCAGATGGCGCGGTAAAACCTGTTGTGGGTGGGAAGCTTGCTCACATGCGTTTCCGTTAGAGCATCGTGCGAACAAGTGGACTCACTTGTGAGCGAAACGATGCGACCAATAAAATATCTAGAGCGTAAGGGCGAGCGGATGCGAGCATCCGCCGCTCTAGGGCTGCGAATAAACCTTGCCGCGGGAGGAAGCAAGTTCCGCCGCCATTTGACTTGAAATCGGCAATTATGGCCAAGAAATGGCCGAGCCACGCGGGGCTTGCCTTTAGGGGCAAAGCTGTGCCTTAAGGCTCCATGGCCGGCCCCTTCTGGAAAACCAAGTCCCTCACCGAAATGACTCGCGAAGAGTGGGAATCGCTGTGCGACGGCTGCGGCCGGTGCTGCCTCAACAAACTTGAAGTTGAGGACACGGGTGAATTTCTCTACACCCGTGCCGCCTGCAAATTGCTGAACCTCGAAACCTGTCAGTGTACGGATTACAAGAACCGCCACAAGAAAGTGCATGATTGCGTGGCTTTGACGCCCAAGAATGTGGGCGAACTCGGCTGGCTGCCAGAATCTTGCGCTTATCGCCGCCTGGATGAGGGGCGCGGTCTGGCCTGGTGGCACCCATTGGTGTCAGGCGATCCAGACACCGTGCGAGAGGCCGGCATTTCAGTTGCCGGTGAGGCCTATACTGAAAAGGGCATCATGGTGGATGAACTCGTCGAACATTTGTGGAAGCTGCCCAAAGCCAAACGCCGCAAGCAGGCATAGAACGAAATAAATATTGCTCAGTTTAAGATTGCAATCGTCATTCCCGCGAAAGCGGGAATCCGTGTTTCACCTGCACATTGATCTGCCAGAGATTGTTCAGAAACTGAGATGCCCACTTTCGTGGGCATGACAACTAGGAGGTGGTGCCCTTAAATGCCATTCCGCTCCAAGCTTCAGCTCTCTTCGCCGTGTTTGGGCAAATGGGCCTGGTTCGTCACGTGGTCAGTGGGCTTGCGCACCAGTTGCGAGGCCTCGATCACCAGTGGGTCAAGCCCGTTGCCGCCGGCAGACAAAATTCTGAACAGCTGCTTGCGCAT
>JAYTIG010000611.1:0-3017 GCA_043731995.1 Hyphomicrobiales bacterium | reverse complement strand
CCAGACTTCATTGAAGCTCACCATGGCAATCAAGGCCGCCACCATCCACCATGGCACCTGAGCGGGCAAAAGGGCGATGAAGATCGAGCCAAAGAATACCGCCACCTTGGGATTTGCAATCTGGCAAAAGAAACCCTGCATGAAATGGCCGCGCTGGGTGCTGCCATTGCCAGAACCAAGATCAAGCGGAACCGCAGCGTGGCGGAAAATCTGATAGGCAATCCACAGCAGAAACAGCGCACCGCCAAGCTTCATGCCCATGAACAGAATGGGCACCGCTTGAAACACGGCTTTGAGGCCCAGGAGCGCCGCTGTGGACCAGACGACGGTGCCAGCACCAAGGCCCAGGGCAACCTTCACGCCATCAAGGCGCGAGGCCGCGACTGCCGTTCGCGCCGTGATCAGAAAACTCGGCCCGGGTGAAATCACGGCCAACATTTGAATGCCGCCAATGGTGGCCAGCGCGAGAAGCTCAGAGGTCACCAATGGCCCCGCGAAATTTTCTGACTGTTTCCGCCAGCCCAAACTCCCAGGCATCGGCAAATACGCCGTGGCCGATGGAGACTTCTTTGAGATTGGGCAACGCCTTGACCAAGGCTGGCAGATTGGCACAGGTGAGATCATGGCCTGCATTGAGGCCAATGCCTGCAACCTGTGCCGCTTTGCCGGTGACCACCACCTTGCCGAACTCATGGGCCACATCGGCGGGCTTCACGGCACCGCCATAAGGGCCGGTGTAAATCTCGACGCGGTCTGCCCCCACGGTCTTGGCGGCGGCGGGCTGAGCAGGATCAGGGTCCACAAAGATGGCCACGCGCATGCCTTGCGCTTTCAGGCGCTGCACGATGGGCCCCAGCAAAGTTGTTTGCGCAATGCAATCCCAGCCATGATCCGACGTGCCCTGCCCCGGCGCATCTGGCACCAGCGTCACCTGATCCGGCCTGTTGGCTTCACAGAGTTTGAGGAATGCCTCATCCGGATAGCCTTCGATATTATATTCCCGCCCCGGAAACTCCTTGCGGATAAGATCACGCAACAGCGGCACATCGGCACGGCGCACGTGCCGTTCATCAGGCCGCGGATGCACGGTGAGGCCAACTGCGCCGGCCTGCAGGGCGATACGGCCCAGATGAATCAAATCCGGCCAAGGCACATCGCGCCTGTTGCGCAGATAGGCCACCGCATTGACATTGACGGAGAGTTTGCATCCCATGCGCAACCTTGTAGCGGCGCTTCGCTCTGTTGTGAACAGCCAGAGCACAGCAATACAAGTGATACATTGGAACGCTTGTTGACAGGTAAACAGCTCAGTCGTTTCATCTCCACCAGCATCAGGAGCCTCCCATGCGCAATGCCCTTCTCGCACTTTTCCTTTCCACTGCCCTGATTCCGACCGCAATGGCAGAAAGCGTGAAAATCACGCTTCTCGGTGTAGGGGATATCTACAACTTCGATGGCGGCAAAACCCGCGGCGGCGTTGCTAGGCTCAATGCGGTGGCCCGGGCCGAGCGCGCCGCCAACCCCAACACGCTCTATGTGATGGATGGCGACATGCTTTCGCCTTCCCTTCTCTCTGGCTTCGACAAGGGCGAGAACATGGTGGTGTTGACCAGCATCGTGCCATTCGATCTGGCCGTGCCCGGCAATCATGAATTTGATTTCGGGCCAGAGAATTTTGCCGCCAAGATGAAACTCTCAAAATATCCGTGGGGCGCGCTCAACATCGCCACAGCCGATGGCAAACCGCTGGAGGGCCTTGGCGGTGTGATGATGAAAGATGTGGCGGGCGTGAAGATCGCCCTCATTCCCATCGCGCAGGACACAACGCCCGAAGTGGCCACAACGGGTGATCTGAAATTCTCTGATTCAGTGAAGGCCGCCGTGGCTGCCGCCAGGAAGGCGCGTGATGATGGCGCTGATCTCGTGGTGGGCGTGGTGCAGGCCCCGCGCAGCCAGGACTTTCAAATGATCGCCTCCAAGGCCTTTGATGTGATCCTTTCCGGCGATGATCATGAGCTGGCCACGGAATACAATGGCATCACCGCTTATGTCGAAACTTCGATCGACGCGAATTATCTGGTGCCAATTGATCTCAATGTCACCGTCGAAACCAAAGACGGCAAGCGCAGTGTGAAGTGGGAACCCGCTTTCCGCTTCATCGACACGGCAACAGTGCAACCAGACCCGGAAACCCAGGCCAAGGTGGATGGTTACAAGGCCGAACTCTCGAAAGAGCTCGATGTGGCTGTTGGCACTTCAACCACGGCGCTTGACAGCCGCCGCAATGTGGTGCGCACCCAAGAAGCCGCCATTGGCAATTTGATCGCCGATGCCATGAAGAAGGCTGTGGGGGCAGATGTTGCCATCGCCAACGGCGGCGGCATTCGCGGTGACAGGCAATATGATGCAGGTGCCACCATCACACGCCGCGATGTGCTGACTGAGCTTCCTTTCGGTAACAAAACCGTGTTGGTGGAAGTTTCGGGCAAACAAATCTGGGATGCGCTGGAAAATGGCTTCAGCCAAATCCAAGACGGCGCAGGCCGCTTCCCGCAAGTGGCCGGTCTTACGGTTGTGGCCGACAAAACCAAACCACCGGGCAGCCGCGTGATTTCTGTCAATGTGGGTGACAAGCCTCTCGATCTTGCCACGACATACAAGCTTGCCACCAATGACTACATGCTGGGCGGCGGCGATGGTTATACTGCGCTTGCGGGCGGAAAAGTGATCATTGACGGCAACAATGGCAAGCTTCTGGCCAATGACCTGATGGTTTTCATCAGGGAGGCCGGAAATGTTTCGCCCAAGGTGGAAGGGCGTATCACCTTCAAGTGACGCGCCAAATCCAGCAATTAAGTATTTGCCACATCGGTGGATTTTGAGTTCCTGCGGCGTTCCATGAAGCCCACGGCAAGCACTGCCACTTCATAAAGCGCAAACAGCGGCACGATCATCGTTACCATCGAGATCGGGTCTGGCGGCGTGATGATGCCTGCGAGAATGGCAACACCCACTAG
>JAYTIG010000610.1:0-7957 GCA_043731995.1 Hyphomicrobiales bacterium | reverse complement strand
CATGGCCCAGATGAAGCCTGCCGTTGGGGCCGGGGGCAAATCGGAAAATGGGTTGGGCCATGAATTTATTTGCGTGGATTGGGCGCAGGCGTCAATCTTCCCGATATGAAACGGCTTACAACACAGGACCAACTCGAAAGCGAAATCAAAAGATTGATTGCGCTGGAGCCGCGTTTTGGCGTCGTTTACCAAAAGCATGGCACGCCATCATTGCGCGGGGCCGAAGCCAATCTTGAAACATTGTTGATGATCGTGACCGAGCAATTCATTTCGCTCAAGGCGGCAGCAGCAATCTGGCAAAGGGTGGCAGTGGCAATGGGGCCGATTTCATCCGCAGTTGTCTTGGCCTGCACACCAGAGAGGCTGATGGAACTGGGGCTTTCACGCTCCAAGGCCAATTGTTTCCACGCCTGTGCCTTGGCACCGCTTGATTTTGGTGCCGCACCCGACGACTTGCGCAAGCGCCTGTTGGACATTTGGGGCATTGGGCCTTGGACTGCAGATATCTTCATGCTCACGGCCATTGGCCATGCCGATGCCTGGCCAGCCGGAGACTTGGCTTTGCAGACCGCCACGCAGAATTTGCTGAATCTGAAGGCGCGGCCAAGTGCGCGGAAAATGGAAGAGATTGCGACGGCCTGGCAGCCCCACCGCGCCACCGCCGCACGGCTGCTGTGGGCCCACTACCGGGGCTTGAACGGCTTGCCGCAGGCCCCTTCACAGAACTGATACAGGGGGTTAGTATCCCCACATAGAGTTTCGTGCGTCATACATTCG
This sequence comes from Hyphomicrobiales bacterium, assembly GCA_043731995.1. Classification (GTDB taxonomy): domain Bacteria; phylum Pseudomonadota; class Alphaproteobacteria; order Rhizobiales; family Aestuariivirgaceae; genus Aestuariivirga. Next base: position 7,180 of record JAYTIG010000610.1, on the reverse strand, counting down.
CAACGGCCTGGCAAACCTTGTGGAACCTTACGCACAAGATGAGGTCGTGAATGTATCATACGTCCGTTCAACCCGAGGCCTGCCCTGCCCTTGTGCTCAATGCTGACTTCCGGCCCCTGAGCTATTATCCCTTGTCGCTCTGGTCATGGCAGGATGCGGTGAAGGCTGTCTTCCTCGACCGGGTGAACATTGTTTCCGAATATGAAACCGTAATCCACAGCCCGAACCATGAGTTCCGTTTGCCCTCGGTGGTTTCCCTAAAGACCTATGTGAAGCCCTCGCGCACCCCGGCCTTCACGCGGTTCAATGTGTTCCTGCGTGACAAATTCACCTGCCAATATTGCGGCTCGCATGATGACCTGACGTTTGACCATGTGGTTCCACGATCACGCGGCGGGCAGACCACGTGGGAGAATGTAGTGGCGGCATGTTCGCCCTGCAATTTGACCAAAGGCGGGGCCATGCCCAAGGTGGCGCGCATGTTCCCCACTCAATGGCCGAAACAGCCAACTGTCAATCAGCTACACCAAAATGGGCGGCTGTTTCCGCCCAATTTTTTGCATCAAAGCTGGATGGACTATCTCTATTGGGACGCAGAGCTGGATCCTTAAGTGCTGCGGGCTTTCGAAAAGGCAAGCCAGGACGTGGCCGCGGAGATCACGGCATTCCAACCTGCGAGCGACAGGCCCAGAATGCGGATGGCGGGTTGATCACACATCACAGCCTTCTTGGTGAGGTCAGGCAAGCCGCCCGCAAAGCTGCCACCGCCGGTGCAGGTTGTTGGGCCCCGCCAGAATTTCCATTCCACACCTGAGTGGTAAATGCCGAAAACACAGCTCGCCAGCATGATGAGGCCCAAGGCCCACAAGCCGTAGCGCAGGATTGCGGGATTGCTGGCACCGAGCAGGGCAACGAGTAAGCTGAGCGGCACCACTGTGTAATAGGCAAAGCGCTGCTTGAGGCACAACTCACAGGGCAGATAGCCCGCATATTCAAAGGCCCAGGCCCCAAGAATGGTGGCCAAGGTAATTGCGAACACCAGCCATGCGGCTTGTATCGGGGAAATTGATTTCAGCATGAGAGACTTCCGGAATGAGCAAAGAATTTTACAGCTAGATAGAGCGCAATGAGAATGGCTGCAATAAGGCCGGCCATCAGGCCCAGGCGTTTTTCGATGAAACCGCGGATGGGCTCACCCCAGCGGCGCAAGGCATAGGCGAGCGCAAAAAACCGCGCGCCGCGCGCGAGAATGCAGGACACGACAAAGAAGATAAAATTGATCTGAACTACGCCTGCAAGGATCGTGACGATCTTGATGGGTGGCAGATGGGCAAGCCCCGATGTGGCGAGCAGCACAAGCAGGGTTTCATTACTGGTGCAGGCTTTCATCTGTTCAAAGCGGGCAAGTTCACCATAGAAATTCAACATGGGCTTGATGAAGGATTCAAATGCCAGCCAGCCCAACAAATAACCGAGAATGCCACCCACCACTGAACCTGCAGTAGCAATCAGCGCATAACGATAGGCACGTTGTGGGCGGGCCAGTGCCATGGGCAGGAACAGCACATCGGCAGGCACAAGGAATACCGAACTTTCAATTACCGCTATAAACGCCAGCCAGGCTTCGGCAGATTTGCGCGCCGAGAGGCTCAGCACCCGGTCATAAAGTTTCTTCAGCATCATCAATCCAATTGGGGCTTTGCGCGGCGTAGGTGCTTTGTCTTGGAATGCTTCTGTTTGCTTTCCAACCGGCGCAAGGTTGAGGAATAAGTAGGTTTGGTGGCGCGGCGCTTCTTGGGGCGGATCAGACATTTGCGCAAGAGCTGCACCAGCCTCTCCTGCGCAGCAGCCCGGTTGCGGCTTTGCAAGCGAAACTCCTGCGCCTGGATCACCAACACCATATCTTGCGTGAGAAGATGGCCCGCCAGTTTGGCAAGTCGTTCCAATGCATCTTCGGGCAGGCCTGCGCGTTTTACATCATAGCGCAACTCGACTGCAGTAGAGACCTTGTTCACATTCTGTCCGCCGGGGCCAGAAGCGCGAATAAAGCTCTCGTCAATGTCTTTCTCGTCGATCACAAAGGAATCAGTGATGCGGATCATGAAGGCTCTTTAGATTAACCCCTGACTTTCGCAAAATCGGGCGGTAATGCCACTTCCGCCTTTCAGGTTGACGAAAAGTGCCTGGAGGCTCTAGAGAGCCGTAGTTCATGTTCGGCCCGCGGGCTGGAGCATGAACTATAATAGTTGCACATGTTTTTGTCGCAAAAGTTTCCAACTCTTGCGAAACATGTGTGAATTGCCCTTGTGGTGGAATGGTAGACGCGGCGGACTCAAAATCCGCTTCCGAAAGGAGTGGGGGTTCAAGTCCCTCCAAGGGCACCATCCTTTTGAAACCAGCCGCTGAATGGCCGCATTCATGGTGGAAATGACGCCAGAGCATCGAGCGAACAAGTGAACTCACTTGCGAGCGAAAGATGCGACAAAGTAGTTATCTAGAGCGTGCGGGCGAGCATCCGCCGCTCTGGTGATTGATTGAAGTGACGGGCCAAGTTTGAAATTGTATTTGCGCATAGGCCTTTTGCTGGCTGTGGTTGTTTCACGGGCAACATCGGCGCACGCCGAAGAGGCCGCCGGGCCCGCATTGCTTTTCGATCCTTTCAGCGGCGAAGTAATCTCGCAGAACAGGGCCGGAGAGCCGTGGTATCCGGCTTCACTCACCAAGCTGATGACCAGTTATGTCATCTTCAAGCAATTGCGTGATGGCAAGCTGAAGCTTGATCAGGAATTGCCGATCTCAGAACTCGCACATTCCCAGCCTGCCAGCCACACTGGCCTGCCAGCTGGCAAGACGGTAACCGTTGATTTTGCGCTGCAAGCCCTGCTGGTCTATTCGGCCAATGACATGGCCTATGTGCTGGCTGAAGGGGCCGAAGGCTCGCCTGATGGCTTTGCCCGGGAAATGAACAGTGTGGCGCAAAGCATGGGGCTCACTTCCACACATTTCGTCAATCCCAATGGGTTGTTTGATCCGCGCCATATTTCCAGCGCGCGCGACATGGGCGTGATTGCCGCCTTGATCATCAATCAGTTTCCTGAATATCTGCATTATTTCAGCCAGCCCGACGTTGCCGTTGGCAAACGCCGCCTGCCCAATCACAACAGCCTCATTCGCATCATGCCGGAAGCCGTTGGCATGAAGACGGGCTTTGTCTGCAATTCGGGTTACAATCTGGTTGGCTCGGCCATCCGCAATGGCCGCCAGCTGGTTTCAGTGGTGCTGGGCGCGCGCTCGGGCAATGCCCGTACCGCGCAGTCCAAGGACATGCTGCAACAAGGTTTTGACGAACTGGGCAAACCCGGACATTCGCGCATTGGGGATATTCCGGACCAGTCTTACGGCTCAATCGTGCCGGCCGATATGACGACCACAGTATGCAAAGCCAAGCAGCCCGTCACTCCCGTCAATGCGCGCCGTACCAGTGGCTGGGGCGTTTCCTTCGGCTCGTTTGATACAGCCATGAAAGCAGACATGGCACTGCGTGGCCGCCTGATCAGCCCAATTGGCATTGACGCTGGCGGTGTTGCCGGTGTCATCAAGCTGGAGAATAACGCGGGCTTTGCCGCCATGGTGTGGAACCTGGATCAGGCCAAGAGCAATGAATTATGCGGGCAGTACAAAGCCGAAGGTGCTGCTTGTGACGTGATGCCGGATACGCTGCTCTTGCAAATGGCGGCTGCGGCCCCACCAGATGACACGATCGATCAGCCAACTGATGAAGGTGATGCCGACGTCAAACCGCCGCCGCCAACCCATAAACCGGCGAATAAAGCCAAGCGCGGGCACAAGAAACGGCATTGATGAAAGCGTGACGGTTTCACCCCCCATCCCAACCGCAATTCTCACCGGGTTTCTGGGCGCGGGGAAGACTTCACTTCTCAATGTGCTGCTCAAAGACCCCTTGCTCTGCAATGCCTGTGTGGTGATCAACGAATTTGGCGACGTGGGCATTGACCACCTTCTGGTCGAAAAGTCTGATGACAATATCATCGAACTTGCGGCCGGTTGCCTGTGCTGCACCATCCGAGGCGACCTCATCAACACCTTGAGTGATCTTTTGGCGCGGCGTGACGCTGGCATCATCAAGGCCTTTGACCGCATTGTGATTGAAACCACAGGCCTTGCTGATCCTGCACCCGTGCTGCATGCGCTGATGCGTGACCCGATCTTGCTTTCGCGCCTTCGGCTTGAGGGCGTAATTACAGTTGTCGACGGCGTGAATGGCTGGGCGACGCTGGATGCCCACCCCGAGGCCATAAAGCAAGTCGCAGTGGCAGACCGCATTGTTCTGACCAAGCTTGATTTGCTTCACGGCATTGTGGGCGAAGACAAGATGTTTGCCATCATCGCCCGCTTGCGGAAGCTCAACCCCACGGCTCGGTTGCTCACCACACATCGCGGCGAGGCCACGGCTGAGCGCTTGTTCAACATGGGCCTGTTTGATGCCGCCAAGAAAGCGCCAAATGTGCAGGGCTGGCTGAATGATGAGGCGCTGGCGCGGCACCATCATCACCATCACGATGTTTCGCGGCACGATGCACATATCCGTTCTTTTGCGCTGCGCGATGAACGCGCTATTTCGCCAGAAGGGCTTGAGCTGTTCTTTGCGCTGCTGGCCAGCCACCATGGTGAAAAATTACTGCGCATGAAAGGCGTGATCAAGCTGACGGATGATCCAAACCGCCCATTGGCCGTGCATGGTGTGCAACATGTGTTTCACCCGCCGGTGCGGCTTGCGGCCTGGCCCGATGGCAAGGCTGAGACGCGGCTGGTTTTCATTGTGAAGGATTTGGACAAAGCCGTGATAGAGGATTTGTTTGCCGCTTTCACTGACCAGCTCTCAGGCGGGGCGGATGCCATGGCTGACAAGACCCTTTCACTCAACAGGTGAGACATGCCCAAGAAGATCAAGGCCTGGGGCCTGAAGAAATGCGACACCACCATGAAGGCGCTGGATTATATCAAGTCCAAGAAAGTCGCTGTGGAATTCACCGATTACTCAGTTGATAAGCCATCAGTGGCGCAGATTGAGAAATGGGCCAAGGCAGTTGGCGGCTGGGAGAAGATGATCAACCGCTCTGGTTACACTTGGCGCGGCTTGCCTGCTGCCGAGATTGCCGATCTTGATGACAAGAAGGCCGCAAAACTGGCAGCAGCACACACATCGCTCATTCGCCGCCCGCTGATTGAGCACGAAGACGGCACGGTGACGGCTGGATTTCCACCGAAAGTGAAAGAGCTGTTTTAACCGCGCACCAGTGGGCGCGTCAGGCAGGTGGGGCCGCCTTCGCCCTTGCGGCTGATTTCGCTGCCCTCATAAATTTCCACCTTCACGCCAGCAGCCTCCATACGGCGTTTGGTTTCAGGGTTTCCATCCACCATCAGCGCGTGGCCCGGGCCCAATGCCAGAACATTGCAGCCCATGGAATCGAATTCATTCTGTGGCACTTCTACAAATTTGATGCCGCGGCTTTCCAGGCATTCCACCAGGCGCGCAGCCATCAGTGGTGGATAAACCACAGCCAGATCCTTGTCCAAGGGGCTGAGGCAGGACATCAGATGAAACACGTCTGACTTGCCCTTGTAGTGTGGCATGTCGAAACTCAGAACTTCAACACCGTTGCCCATCAGGTTGGAAAGCTGGCGCAGGCCTTCCTGATTGGTGCGATAGCCAACACCCGCCATCAGGGTGTGTTCATCCAGCCACACCAGGTCTCCGCCTTCCAGTTTGCCCTCACCGCCAATCAGCCCGGCGATAGGAAAGCCCAGTTTGGCAAGTGCCGAGCCGTTCACATCGGCTTCTTTCCGGCGCTGCATTTTTCCCATGCGCGGCATGACAAGGCCCCTGGGTGTCACCACCAAGGCATCATGGGTGTAGATTGAATCGAGTGTGAGGGCTGGATCGGCGGGCAATTTGATGACATTGGCGCCGGCGTTGCGGATGGTTCGCTCAAGGGCTTCATATTGCTTGCGGGCCAAGCTCAAATCCGGCCGGGAATGATAGTTCAGATCCTTCCATTCGGCATCGATTTTGGTGTCGCTGACAAAGCCTGCATCAATATCGCGGATGGCTACGCGCTTCAGCTTGCCCCAGTTGTTGAACGATCCGAAGTCAAAGCTCATTTCCGTCTGATCCTGAATATGAATGTTTCACCCTCGCGGGCCTGTTCTTCAAGGGCATGGCCCTGTTCGATGCAAAAATGCGGAATGTCGATGGCAGCCATGGGGTCGGTGGCTTTGACGGTTAGAAAATCACCCGATGCCATGGCGTTCAATCGCTTCCTGGCCTTCAACACCGGCAATGGGCACAGAAGGCCGGAAAGATCGAGCTGCACTTCCTTGTGGTTTTCCAACATGGCGCGAAGCTATAACCTGCCTGAAGGATTGTTGCCACATGCCACATTTTACGAAACTCAAGTTCACCGGAAAAATTGAAGGATTGTTCTTGCGCCCTTCGCGCGAAGAGGGATTTGAAAAGGCACCGACAGGCGTGATACGGCTCGGCCTTGATGGGCCGGAGGGTGATTGCCACACAGGCTTGACACGTAAGTCCGATAGCCGCACAACGGCTCTCTACCAACGCTGGCTCGATATCCGCAATGTGCGGCAGCTCACGTTGCTGTCGCGCGAAGAACTGCAAGAGATCGCCGATGCACTTGGCGTGATGTCGGTTGAACCGTCCTGGTTGGGAGCCAATTTTGTGCTCAGCGGCGTGCCGGATTTCACGATGCTGCCGCCGTCAACCCGGCTGCAATTTCCATCCGGTGCCACCATCGTGGTGGATATGGAGAATTATCCCTGCTCTCAGATTGCCGAAGTGATTGGCCGCCATCATCCTGAAGTGGAGCGGCTGGTTGTCAAAAGGGCGATGCACAAGCGCGGCGTGACGGCCTGGGTGGAACGCGAAGGTGATGTGAAGATTGGTGATGAGGTGGCCCTGTTCATCCCGCCGCAACGCATCTATCCACACAGCACATGAGAGTTCTGGGCGCCATCATCGCAGGGGGTAAATCCAGCCGCATGGGGCAGGAAAAGGCCTTGATGGCCTGGCAGGGCAAGCCCCTGATCGCCCATGTTGTCGAACGTCTGGTGCCACAGGTTGAAGCCCTCGCCATCAACG
>JAYTIG010000609.1:0-1025 GCA_043731995.1 Hyphomicrobiales bacterium | reverse complement strand
TGGCAAACAGCGGCGTGGCATTGCCAGCCAGCTTGCCGGCAAGGTTGAGCGTGCCAATGATCGAAACACCCTTGTGGTTTACAACCTGATCCGGTTTCGACAGCGGGCAATTGCCGCCACGCTCTACCGCAAGATCAACGATCACCGAACCCGGCCTCATGCTCTCCACCATGTCCTGGGTAATGAGAACAGGCGCCGGACGGCCGGGGATCAATGCTGTGGTAATTACAATGTCTTGGGTTTTCACATGATCTGACACCAGCTTGGCTTGCTTGGTCTTGTCTTCGGCAGAAAGTTCCTTGGCATAACCACCCGAAGTGGCCGCATCCGCCACGTCAGCGAACACAAATTTTGCCCCAAGCGATTTCACCTGTTCCTCAGTGGCCTTGCGCACGTCCGTGGCTGAAACAATGGCGCCCATGCGCCGCGCCGTGGCAATGGCCTGCAGGCCCGCAACACCCACACCCATGATGAACACTTTTGCGGCGGGAACTGTGCCCGCCGCCGTCATCATCATCGGCATGGCCCGGCCAAAATAGGCCGCAGCATCAATCACCGCCTTGTAGCCGGCAAGATTGGCCTGCGAAGAGAGAATATCCATCGATTGCGCACGGCTGATGCGCGGCATCAGTTCCATGGCAAAGGCAGTGACGCCGCTCTTGGCAATGGCTTCAAGCCCCTTGCGCTCACCATAGGGCTCCAAGCCCGCCAGCAGCACAGCGCCTGTCTTCATGGCTTTCAAAACAGCATCGGATGGGCGGCGGACGGATAAAACAACATCCGCATCTTTCACCGCATCAGCGCCTTTGGCGATGGTGGCGCCAGCGGCCTTATAGTCCTCGTCCGAAATGTTTGATCCTTGCCCGGCACCGGATTGAATGGCAACAGCATGGCCTTTTTTGACATAGGCTTTCACAGCCTCCACCGAGGCCGCGGCGCGGCTCTCCCCGGCAACCGTTTCAGCAGGAACCGCGATTTTCATTCAGAATGCACTCATGACATATGGATGTTGGCGGCAACGAACA
>JAYTIG010000608.1:0-1028 GCA_043731995.1 Hyphomicrobiales bacterium | reverse complement strand
TGGGCATTACCCGCTCCGCCGTCAGCCACCAGATCAAGCTTTTGGAGCAGCGCTTGGATGTGCAGCTGTTCCGCCGTGATGCGCGCCGCGCCGAACTGACCGTGGCCGGCCAAACCTATTTCCCTTCGGTGCGTGAAGCTTTTGACCAGATCGAAGCACAAACGCGCGCCTTGCGCCCGGCCAACACAGATAAGGAACTCACCATCCAGGTTTACGTGACAGTGGCGCTGAAATGGCTGATCCCGCGACTGCATGATTTTGAACGCCGCTTTCCCGATGTGAAGGTGCGGCTTTCCACCACCTATTTTGATTGGGATTTTGATGAGCGCCACGTGGACGTGGGCATCGTGCTCGCCCGCAACAAATTGCCGGGCCACTACTACCGCCCATTGTTCAAGTCCTATCTTGTTCCGGTGTGTTCGCCAAAGATGAAGTTGGAAAAGCCGGAAGATCTGTGCAAGGCCAAACTCATCGATGTCTATACCGCAGAAGAAGATTGGCAAACTTGGCTCGAGGCCGCAGGCATTGGCGAGATTAAATCGCAAAACCGCTTGACGGTTGATAGCTACATCCTCGCGCAGGAAGCCGCCATTGAGGGCAGGGGCGTAGCCATGACAATTGGCCCCTTTGCCGCCGAAGAGATCAAGCTCGGCCGTTTGAAGCAACCTTTTCCATTGCGCGTTCCGCACAAGCACAACTGGTATTTCGCCTGTGCCACGGTGAACCGCAACAAGAACAAGATCCGCCGCTTTGAAGAATGGCTGATCAAACAAATTGCCAGTGACCCTGCCTTGGAGGCCCTGAAAAATGACGCTTGAAACTGAACCGCGCCGCCGCCGCGGTGGTGCCCGTGGCAATCCGCAGGCTGGCCATGGCGGGCCCTTGCAGCAACTTGCACCACGCAAGGTTCAGCGCCGCTTTACACCCACCGCCATCATATCCGATGACGAGGTTGAATCGATCCACCGCACGTCTCTGCAAGTGCTGGCCGAAGTGGGCATGGACTTCATGCATGACGAGGCCCGCGC
>JAYTIG010000607.1:0-3031 GCA_043731995.1 Hyphomicrobiales bacterium | reverse complement strand
TTGATGCCATGGGCACCAAGAATGGTGGCAACGTGAATCAGGTTGCCACCAGCCATGGTGAATTAAGCAGCCGGCGTTTCAGCCGGAGCAGCGGCGGCAGCAGCGGCGGCTGCAGCAGCCGCGGCCTTTGCAGCATCAGCAGCGGCAGCAACCTTGGCAGCGGCAGCAACGGCAGCCGCTTCACGCTCGGTGCGCTTCTTGCCGGGCAAGGCTTTCTTCGGATTGTTGCGCGCATCACGCTTGGCCACACCAGCCTTGTCGAGGAAGCGCAGCACGCGGTCGGTCGGCTGGGCGCCCTTCTTCATCCATTCGGCGGCCTTGACGGCGTCGAGCTTTACACGGTCAGCCGAATCCTTCGGCAGCATCGGGTTGAAAGCACCCACAACATCGATGAACTTGCCATCACGTGGCGAAGTCGCGGCAGCGATCACGATGTGATAGTAGGGGCGCTTCTTGGTGCCAGCGCGGGCGAGACGGATCTTCAGTGCCATTGGGTTACTCCTTGAATTGGCGTGAAAGGTTTGAATTGAAATTCCCTGCATCCGTCATGCCCGCGAAAGCGGGCATCTCTGTTTGGTTGCAAGGTAACGCAGATTCCCGCTTTCGCGGGAATGACGATGAGAAAAGGAGTTGAAAAGAATCACTTCTTCTTGCCTCCGATACCCTTGAATGGATTCAACCCGCCAAGCCCCGGCAGGCCGCTGCCCAGCGCTGGAAGTTTCGGCATGCCCCCAGGCAGGTTCTTCATCAGTTCATTCATGTCGGGCATTTTCGGCGCAGCCCCGCCACTGCCGAAGGAACCGCCACCAGAATTCATCATGTCGCGCAATTCCGGCGGCAAGGAATTCGGATCCATCCCCGAAAGTTCTTTCTGCATCGCTTCCATCTCGGCCTCAGATGGCATGGCCTTGCCGCCCATCATCTTGCCGAGCAGGCCTTTGCCCTGGCCCATCTGCTTCATCATGTCGGCCATTTGCAGATGCATCTTGAGCAGCTTGTTGATGTCTTCAACCTTGGTGCCGGAGCCTGCGGCAATGCGCTTCCTGCGCTTGCCATCAATGATCTTGGGGTTGCGGCGCTCAGCCTTGGTCATCGAGCCGATCATCGCAAGCTGGCGGTTGAACACTGTCTTGTCGAGGTCAACACCCTCCAGCTGCTTTTGAATCTTGCCCATGCCCGGCAGCATTTTCATCACACCGCCCATGCCGCCCAGCTTTTCAATCTGCCTCAACTGGTCGGCCAGATCGTTCATGTCGAAGGCGCCCTTGCGCATCCGCTCGGCGATCTTCTTGGCCTTTTCGTGGTCGATATTCTGCGCGGCCTGTTCGACGAGAGAAACCACGTCGCCCATGCCGAGAATGCGGCCCGCGATACGGTCAGGGTGGAAATCTTCCAGCCCATCCAGCTTTTCGCCGGTGCCGAGCAGCTTGATCGGCTTGCCTGTGACAGCCCGCATCGAAAGTGCGGCACCGCCACGGCCATCGCCGTCAATGCGCGTGAGCACAATGCCAGTGATGCCAATCTTCTCATCAAATGCACGTGCCAGATTAACAGCGTCTTGACCCGTGAGAGAGTCAGCAACCAGCAAGGTTTCCTTGGGCTTGGCAATGTCACGCACGGCGGCGGCTTCCGCCAGCAACTCTTCATCAATATGCAACCGGCCTGCGGTATCCAGCATCACCACGTCATAAGCGCCCTTGCGGGCCTCGCTCATGGCGCGCTTGGCAATTTGCAGCGGCGTTTCACCCTTGTTGATGGGAAGTGTATCCACCTTCACCTGGCGGCCGAGAATCTCAAGCTGTTCCTGTGCTGCGGGGCGGCGCGTATCCAGCGACGCCATCAGCACCTTGCGCTTCTCGCGTTCGAGCAGGCGCTTGGCGATTTTTGCAGTGGTGGTGGTTTTGCCGGAGCCTTGCAACCCCACCATCAAAATGGCCACAGGCGGCGAGGCGCGGAGATTCAGCGCCGATTGCTCAGACCCCAGTGTTTCCACCAGCGTGTCATGAACGATCTTGACCACCATCTGGCCCGGCTTGATCGACTTGACGATATCCTGCCCAACCGCGCGCTCCCTCACTTTGTCAGTGAAGGATTTCACAACCTCAAGCGCCACGTCGGCTTCGAGAAGCGCGCGCCGCACTTCGCGCATGGCAGCATCAACATCCTCAGCCGAAAGGCTGCCACGCCCGGTGAGCTTGTCGAATATGCCAGATAGCCGCTCGCTTAAGGTTTCAAACATTCTTTCTCTTCTTCATCTTCTTCCCTTCTCCCCCTGCGGGAGAAGGTGCCCCGAAGGGGCGGATGAGGGGTTGCTCAGACAGAACCTGTCTGACTCCAAGCAACCCCTCACCCGTCGCTCACTTCGTGAGCGCCACCCTCTCCCGCAAGGGGAGAGGAAAGAATTATCCAGCTGCATCACGCAAAACGAAACGACACCCGGGAGCGAAACTCGCTGCCGGATGTTGGCCTTTGAACCTCCCGGGAATAAGAACCCCATGTGCAAAAAAGCCGAAAAGACGAATGCAATGCGTCTGAATAGGCGGGGACATAGGGGAAATGGGCGGGGGAGTCAAATTCCCCAGCCTGCCGTCACCCCGGCGAAGGCCGGGGCCCAGCTTCTTCGCCACGAACTCGCGATAAGAAGCTGGATTCCCGCCTTCGCGGGAATGACGGACTAAGAGGGACTACAGACAGATGGCGGATATGGGAGAATCGGATAAATCGGGAAAATGCCCTCGCCCCTCCGCCTCATCACCACCCCGCCTCTCACCCTCGCGGGCCGGAACAAGACTTACGCAATCGGGCCGAACCCGGGCATCAAGCTGCAGTGGGAAAGTTTCATGGGTGATTTTGGCAAGATCGACGGGCAGATCGGTTTCAACGCTTACGGTGTGTGCCATGCCTTCGATGGCAAGGGCCAAATGGATTACATGTGCGCGGTGGAAGTGAAGGACGCAGGCCAGGTGCCGGGCTATTTGCACACGCTGCAAATCCCCAAGCGCAAGGTGGCCGTGTTCCTCCATGAAGGGCC
>JAYTIG010000606.1:0-3032 GCA_043731995.1 Hyphomicrobiales bacterium | reverse complement strand
TCCCGACAATGCCACGAAGCTTTTTGCGCTTGTGGAAAAATATGGCCTGTCGCGCAGCCGCGTGATTGTAACCGACTGACCATGGCACGCGTGGCCCTGATCACTGGCGGTGCGCAAGGCATTGGCGCTGCCTCTGCTAAGAAGCTGTTGGAGCAGGGCTTCGGTGGTGTGTTGCTCTTGGATCGCAATGCATCGCGGCTGGAGCAAGAGGCCGCTAGCCTGCGCAAACTGGGCCGGGTCGAAACACTGGCGGCTGATCTCGCCGATGACACCACGCCGGGCAGGGCGGTTGCATTCTGTGTGGAAAAATTCGGGCGGCTGGATGTGTTGCTCAATGCGGCGGGTAACACATCGCGCGGCGGCATTGGTGACACAACGCAAGCCATCTATCAGGGCTTGTTCGATGTGAATGTGAAGGCCCCGCTGTTTTTGATGCAGGAATCCGCAAAGATCATGAAACAGAATGATGGCGGCACCATCATAAATGTGTCATCGATGATCGCCTATGGCGGCTTGCCTTCGCTCGGCACCTATTCGGCCAGCAAGGCAGCGCTGATTGCACTCACGAAACATGCCGCGCAAGAATTTGCCTGGGATGGCATTCGCAGCTTTGCCATTGCCTTGGGCTGGGCTCTGACTGAAGGCGAGAGGGCGATGCAAGCCTCACTCAACATGCCGCCTGATTGGGCCGAGAAATTTGGTGCTGAGATGCCAGGTGGGCGATTGATCCTGCCGGAAGATATTGCCGACCTCGTCGCCTATCTCGTGTCTCCATCGGCTCAGATGATGAATGGCACCACGATTGATTTTGAACAAATGCCGCAGGGCATGTTCCGCCTGCATCCGGGCCTGAAAAGTTCAGCCTAAATCCAGCAGATTGATTTCGGGTGGCACACCGAAGCGCATGGGAATGTTGGAAACGCCCAAGCCGCCGGAAACCACGAGATGGTGCCCATCCTCAATCACATGGCCATAGGCAAAGCGGTTGCCATAACCAGATGGCACGATGGGTGAATAGCCCGCGATGCGGAGCTGCCCGCCATGGGTGTGGCCGGAAACCGTTAGTGAAACGCGAGCGGGCATATCCACAAATATGTCTGGCTCATGGGCCAGGTGTATGATGGGGGCATCATCCGTCACTTGTGCCAAAGTGTCTTTCAAATCCGCAGTGCCCTCAAATTGGTGCAAGCCCAGCCGGAAGGAAACCAAGCTCTCTGTGCCCGAAAGCCAGAAGGGCAGACCATCTTTCGCGAAGCGTTGCGCGCGGTTGGAAAAGACCGACAGGCCGGCATCCTCAAAGGCTTTCTGAATGGCGGGCGGGCCTTTTTTCAGGCGTTGGGTTTCCCGGTCTTCCCACCAATCGTGATTGCCGAAAATGCAATGCGTGCCGAGCGGAGCACGCGCGCTGGCTGCCACACGGGCAATATCTTCATTTGGCACCGTGGCCAGCCTGGGCCGCAGACCGGAAACATAGTCACCCAGCATGAGGATAACATCCGGTTCCAGCGCGTTGACGGCATCCATCACATGTTGCCAGCGCGGCAACGGGAAGTAGGGCTCAACGACATGCGGATCTGCCACCATGGCGATACGCAGCTTCAAGCCCGGTGTCCAATTAGGCGGGGTGAAAGCATAGGCCTGCGTGCGCAGCATGAAGCCCGGCTCTATCACTGCGCCATAAGTCGCCGTGCCTAGGCCGACGGCCGAAAACCGGCCCAGATTTTTTAGAAATGTGCGCCGTGAAATCATTGCAGATTGGATCCCTGCGCCAGTAAACCGTGTTTCATGGTTTTTCCATGACGCTGCTTGCGGCCTCAGTCTCATGGGCTTCTTTCAAGCACCAATCACGAAACAGCCCAACTAGGGGGTTGGGCGCAGCATTGCGCGGTGTGATGATGTAATAGGCAAATTGCGGTGGCGTGCGCAGCGCAAGTTCGAAAGGTTTCACCAAGCGGCCAGCAGCCAAATCATCCGCCACAAGATTGGAATCCCCCAAGGCGACGCCCATGCCATCAATGGCCGCCTGAACCGTGAGCGAAGTTTGGCGGAAGTGCAGGCCTGACCTGTCATCAAAATCCTTGATGCCGGCGGCAGCCATCCACATTTTCCAATTCGGCCAAGGGGAACTTTGGATTTCGTAATCCAAATGGATCAGCTTGTGCTTCAGCAAGTCACGCGGGTGGTTGAGTGGTGTTTCCTTGGTAATGATGGAGGGGCTGCAAACCGGGAAGACGATGTCGCGGAACAGGAGTTGGGCATCCATGCTCGGATACCGGCCTTCGCCAAAACGGATGGCGATATCGATGTCATCACGTTCGAAATCCACCAGAGAGCTCGTCACATCCAGCCGCACATCAGAATTGGGTGCTATCTCAAGAAATTTGTCCAACCGCGGCACCAGCCACTTGGCACCAATGGAGGGCGAAGCTGAAACCTTGATCTGGTTGCGGTTTTCCAGCCGCTTCACGCGTTTGATGGCTCTGCCGAGGGTTTCCAGGCTTTCGCGCGCGGCAGTGGCCAGAATTTCGCCTTCCTGGGTCAAAGCCATGGAGCGGCTGTTGCGGATGAAGAGCGTGACGCGGAGCTGGTCTTCAATTTCCTTGATCTGGTGGCTGATGGCGGCAGGCGTGACGCCCATGTCCTCAGCCGCCTTGGAAAAGCTCAAACGCTGGGCCGCAGCGGTGAAGGCGCGCAATGAACGAAGGCCGGGAAACTGCTCAATCATGCGCAAAAGTGGCTATCTTCAAAATAAACTAATAGATGGCGATAGAATTAGTCGTTTTTATAGGGATTTGCAACGTGCTATCTGTACACTATCAAAATTATTTAATGAAAGATTAATCCCCATGCAAACCCCGGTCGTCCGCACAAAGCCTTCAAACCTTGCTGCCCTTGGCAAGTTTGTTCGCAATGCTTTCACGATGGATCCCGCTGCCAGCCGCCATCTGGAAAATACTTTTGTGGAAGTTCACCTGAATTCTCGCATCTGGATGGTTTGATCCAGGCGCGTTTACGCGCTCCTCAAACGCTCC
>JAYTIG010000605.1:0-1030 GCA_043731995.1 Hyphomicrobiales bacterium | reverse complement strand
GGCCGGGGCAGTTCATCGGTTTCAGCGCATAGATACGGTCGCCATCTTCGGCGGCTTCGCCCGCAGGCGTTGCACCAAACATCGAGTCCTTATACCAGCCCCAGTGGCCGGAGGTTTCCCACAAGCTCTTGTCCAATAGCTGCGGGGCATTCACCTCGTGGTAGCCCAGCTTGTTCAAGCGGCGGCGCATATAGGCGATGAGCTGCTGGAACATCGTCCAGCCCTTGGGGTGCCAGAACACCACGCCCGGCCCCTCTTCCTGAAAATGGAACAAGTCCATCTCGCGGCCCAGCTTGCGGTGGTCGCGCTTTTCAGCTTCCTCCAAAGCCGTCACATAATCCTGCAACTCTTTTTCAGAGGCCCAGGCCGTGCCGTAGATGCGCGTCAACATCGGGTTCTTTGAATCGCCGCGCCAATAAGCGCCAGCCACTTTCATCAGCTTAAAGGCGTTGCCGATCTTTCCCGTGCTCGTCATATGGGGGCCACGGCACATATCCACCCAGCCGCCCTGATCATAAAACTTGATGTCTTCTTGGCCGGGGATGGAATCCACCAGTTCAACCTTGAACCGCTCGCCCTTCGCCGCAAAAAATGCCTTGGCCTCTTCGCGGGTTTTGACACTCTTGGTGAACGGCTTGTCGCGCGCGATGATCTCCCTCATCTTTTTTTCGATGGGTGTAAAATCCGCCGTGGTGAAAGGCTCGTTGCGGAAAAAGTCGTAATAGAAGCCGTTTTCGATCACTGGCCCAATCGTCACCTGCGTGCCGGGGAACAATTCCTGCACGGCTTCTGCCAGCACATGCGCCGCATCATGGCGGATCAGTTCCAACGCGCGCGCGTCATCACGTGTCAAAATCTGCAGGGTGGAATCAGCCGTGATGGGATCGGCCAGATCCACCATCACGCCATTGACCACGGCGGCCACGGCCTTCTTCTCAAGCGATTTTGCAATTGAGGCGGCCACTTGGCCTGCCGTCATCCCCGCTTCAACCTGGCGCTTGGCACCATCGGGGAACGTCAAAGTAATCAT
>JAYTIG010000604.1:0-1033 GCA_043731995.1 Hyphomicrobiales bacterium | reverse complement strand
TCCTGACAGCGGCCCGCGACGCTTGCGCATTGCCTGCCCTGCGCAAGGATTTCATGCTCGACACCTATCAAGTACTGGAAGCCCGGGCCTGGGGTGCTGATTGCATTCTGCTGATCATGGCGATGATTGAAGATACGCTGGCGGCTGAGCTTGAAGATTCTGCAATGGAGCTGGGCATGGATGTTTTGATTGAAGTGCATGATGAGCCTGAGTTGAAGCGCGCACTGAAGCTCCGTTCACGGATGATCGGCATCAACAACCGCAACCTCCACACTTTTGAAACAAAACTGGAAACCACAGAACAGCTTGCACCCATGATCCCCAAGGATCGCCTGATCATTACTGAGAGCGGCTTGTTCACGCCAACTGATCTGGCAAGGCTGGCGAAGGTTGGTGCCTCCACATTTCTCATTGGCGAAAGCCTGATGCGGCAGGATAATGTGGCTGCGGCGACAAAGGCGATTTTGAAACAATGAGCAAGCTCTCCCATGTCAACGCCAAAGGCGAAGCGCATATGGTGGATGTTTCTTCCAAAGATGTGACCAGCCGCACGGCCGTTGCCCGCGCGCGCGTGACCATGAAGCCTGCAACATTGAAACTCATCAAGTCAGGTTCTGCCAAGAAGGGTGATGTGCTGGCCACAGCGCGCATTGCCGGAATTCAGGCCGCCAAGAAGACCTCAGATCTCATTCCCCTGTGTCACCCGCTTGCCATCAGCAAGGTGACGGTGGATTTCAAGCTGGCCGCCAAACACATTGATGTTGAAGCATTGGTGAAAGTGGAGGGCAAAACCGGCGTCGAGATGGAAGCACTCACCGCCTGTTGCGTGGCCTGCCTCACACTTTACGACATGGTGAAGGCGGTGGATCGCGGCATCGTGATTTCAGATTTGCGTTTAATTGAAAAAACCGGCGGCAAATCCGGCACATTCAAGGCCAAATGAAATGGCGCTGCTCCCAGTCAGCGACGCACTTTCGCGCATACTGAAAGCGGCAAGGCCCACTGGCAGAGAGACGGTAAAACTTGCTGGTGC
>JAYTIG010000603.1:0-8030 GCA_043731995.1 Hyphomicrobiales bacterium | reverse complement strand
GCGGTGTAATTGCTCTGCGACCCGCCAATAATGTTATAGTGGCAGGCCAAGGCACAACCCGTGGCGTTGCGCAGCAAGGTTTGATCTGCATCTGTGGCACCGATGCCCATTGAGGACGAAGCATCAATCAGCAAATGCACGTCCAGATAATTCTCAATCCTCTCACCTGCAGCAACCGTGCGTGTGATGGTGAGACTTGGAATGCCAAACATGCCCATGAAATTGGTCGGATAGTCCCAAACATAGGTACCACTGCCCTTGAACACATGTCCAGCATGCGTGATGTTGAGGGCAATTGTCGCATTTTTCATATTGTCAGGCAGGTTTTTTTGGAATGCGGTGTTGCCAGCCTTGACTCCAAAGGGCTGCCAAGAGTCGTTGCCGCTGGTGTAGCTGTAATCAGCGGCTTTGACAGCCGCGAGAATGGCCGAGTCAGCTGCGGCATTCAGACTGATCCTTGCGGCTTCCATCTGGTTCAAATCCAGCGCAGCGCCGATGGCAGCCATTAGCGCCACCGCACTGAAAGCAAAAACTATTGTTGTGTTGCCTTTGTCAGATTTTTGAAAAAGAATCATTGGCTGCAATTCCCCCGCTCGATGCATAGGGGCATCCAATAACATCCACAAGTTGAAAAATTGGAAGATTACACCTTTCGTTTTTAACGAAAGGCTTTACCGGTTGCTAAGCAACGCTGCGCAACTTGATAAGATCAGCACGCAACCCTTCAAGGGCTGGCACCAGTGAACGATCTGACGGTAACTGGTGAGCCTGGAAGGCCGCCTTGTCAGCAACCGCTGTCAGCTTTTGCAAAAGCTCATCATAGGATTCCGCTGGCCTTTCGATAATGTCACCAACGATGGTGGCCGTCGGCCGCACTAGCAAACTGTCCAGCCTATCCGCCAATTTTGCATTCTCATCGCCGGGGCCGAAAAAGCTGAGATAGGACCCAGCCGTCATCGGCGTTGCCAGTGGAGGAACCCGCCCCGTTGCGTCTGTGCGCGCAGCCACATAGACAAAGCTCTCGTTTGCTGCGGGAACAGGCTCAGAGAGCTGCCCCACTGTTGGCACCGCTTCAACTGTGCTGGTATTCGACGGCCTGACCATGGTGAGATCACACGACTGATATAGCCGCGCAAGCGCTTCATTGGCTTGATTGAGTATGGCCTCGATTGCGACAATCGACTCATTCACAAAAGAATTGCCAGTGGCAAAGCTGCCGCTGTCTTGTTCATAACAATCCGAAAGCAGGGTAAGAATTCCGCCAGCGCGCGCCAAAGATTTGGCGAGTTCGTCCGCTGGATGTTTCAGCTCAGCCTGCATCATATTCTCCCCAATCCCGTGAATCACGCAGTGCGTATAGTTAACACCGAGTTGCGTTAAGAAGTGTTAACGCCAATAAATACATGAAATCCTTAATAAATTTCACACGCCGTAACAACGGATAGTTGCATTCATTTGCATATCCGATTCATTTCGCAAGCTGCAAAGCACACAGAATATGCCGTTCTAGTGCAATTTCCGGACCTAGCAGTCTGCTAGAATCACCTAAGAGCTACTGCCCGCCATGGATTCGCCCACCGCAATTTCTGCAAGCCAAGCCGAGAACCGCACTGCAGGAATCCTGTGGATGCTGGCCACAATGGCGTGCTTCATCACACTTGATACCATCATGAAATATGCACTGCAGAGCCTGCCGCTGCTGGAAGTCACCTGGGCGCGCTTCTTCTTTGCCACTTTGGTTGCTGCGGCCATTGCCGGGCGAAATCTGCCAGCCATTGCCAAATCAGGCCAGCCCGGGCTTCAGGCCTTTCGCTCACTGTTTCTGGCCATCACCACAGGTTTGTTCAATGCCGGAATCATGTTCGTGCCACTGCCCACCGGCACCACCATTATGTTCATGACGCCCATCATTGTCACCCTGGTATCCAGCCTCTTCTTGGGCGAACATGTGGGCTGGCGGCGCTGGAGCAGCATTGCCGTAGGCTTCCTCGGTGCACTCATAGTGATGCGCATTTGGGAAACAGGGCTTACCACTCTCAATCATGCTGCCCTGCTCTTGCTGGCTGCAGCCTTCACCAATGCCACCTATCAAGTGGCCACACGCAAGCTGCGCACCGACAATCCGCTCACCACACTATTCTATTCGGCGGCTTTTGGTGCGGTGATCACATCCGTCTTCGTGCCTTTCCAATGGCAATGGCCCAACGCCACAGGATGGCTGCTGTTTGCAGGCAGCGGTGCAGCGGGCTGCCTAGGCCATCTCTGCCTGATCCGCGCCTATTCCAACGCGCCAGCCACGGTGGTTGCACCCTTCGCCTATTCCTCGCTGGTGTGGGCCACGCTCTCAGGCTTCTTGATCTGGGGTGACTTGCCGGGCGGCAGCACATTGCTGGGCGCAGCCCTCATCATCGCCTCTGGCCTCTACATCTACCTGCGGGAACGTAAACTTGGCCTGGCCAAATCGCACTGACTATTTCTGATAGATCAGAAATGTCCCGGTGCCGTGAACGCAGAGCTTGCCAGCAGAATCCATCACATGAGCCTCAGCCGTCAACATTGTGCGCCCCGAATGTAACACTTTGGCCTTGGCTAGGAGCAAGCCGCTGCTCACATCCACTTTGCGCACATAATTAACGTTGAGGTTCACAGTGCCCGCACCATGGCCATGCGGCAGTTTGGTGATGACGGCAGAGCCCAGCGCTGAATCCATCAGCGTGGCCAGATAGCCGCCGTGAATTCGAAACATCGGGTTGTAAAACGCATAGTCCGGCGTCGCTTCCAGCTCAGCAGTGCCATCACCAGCGGCCACCACACGGATTTTCAACAACTCGCCAAAGGGATAGGTGTGTTTGTTGGCAATCACATCACGCAAATAATCCAACCCTGAATGCGACGCAAAACTGTCGTGGGAAACCTCCGCGGCCTTGTGAGAGTCTGCGGTCATGTCGAACTTGTATCTCGCTGATTTGCGGGGAATTGGATTTTGCGTTTCTTGAATTGCTGCACAATGGCGAAACGAATGTCGCTGGCAACAGGTGCGGCATCAAGTGCGTCCTCAACCTGTCCGGACACTTCAAATTCAAAGCCTTGCGGCGAAAAGCGGTTGAACATCACAACAACCGGCGCCTCGGCGATCACTTTGGCATGGGCCCGCGCAGCCTCCGCGAGGATGCTGGCCACCACCGCCACATCTGCCGTGTCACTCACAGTGACAGTGACTGAAAAGCGCCCCAGCGTGTTGCGCAGGGTCCAATTGCGCAACGGTTCGCTAATCAGCGTGGAATTAGGAATAATGATGCTGCCGTGATCAAACGTTTCGATCTCGGTCGAGCGTACATTGATCTTTTTCACAATGCCTTCCCCCGCCCTGATAACAATCCAGTCCCCCGCGCGCAGTGGCCTCTCAATCAACAGGATCAGGCCGGAAACAATATTATTGACGATGGATTGAAGGCCAAAACCGATACCCACGCCCAAGGCACCCGCCACAAGCGCAATGTTTGAAAGATCAAACCCTACGGCGATGAAGGCAAGGGCGGCAGCGGCGACATAGCCAAGATAAGTGGAACTGGTGCGGATAGAATTCTTCACCCCTTTGTCCAAACGCGTATGCGCCAGCACGCGCCTGTCAAGCCAGCTGCTCAAAAACCGTGTGACGACGATACCTAGAATAAACACAGCCAATACGCTGAAAATGGCAACAGGCGCCACCGTAACACCACCCAGCCTGAAACCCGCCAAGCTACGCGTGGTCAATCCGGCAAAATTGATCCAGGTCACCGCCCACAACGCCAACAGCCAAGGCACACCGGCGACAAAGATGATGACATCCGCAGCGGTGCGAAGCAGCATGGCCAAACGGCCAATGGCAGTGCCACTCCAGCCCGTCACACGGCGCGACCAAGCCCCAAGCGGTGACCGCGCGGTGTTGAGTTCATCGGTAACGGCATCTACCAAGTGATGGAACAATGTGATGAGCACAACGGCCAGGAGCGTTTCAAGGATCTTGCCCGACACATAATAAGACAGGGCCAGATAGCCAAACAGCAAGGCCAGGAGCGCGAGCCCCAACAGAAGCCAGATGACCGGAATGAAGCGCACAAACCATTTCAGATAGTGTGGCTCTGGCACATCGGCGGGTGTGGTTTCGGCCTGCCTGCGCAATTGCGGTAGCAAAAGCCCTGCGAGCAAAATAAGCAAAGCTGAAGCAAGGGCTGATTGCCCCGCCACCAGCCGCAGGGGCAGCAGCAACTCATCTGCAAGACTTGCGATCTGTGCGGCAAATTGATGGATGAAGGTAGCCAACAACACAAAGGCTGGAATGAGCCGGGCCGCCCGGCCATCTACCGCAATCAACCGCGCGCCCGGGTTGCCCGGCGCACAGATCAGCCAGGCCAAGCCACTTTGGAAGGCTGTGGCAACAAAAATGCCAAATACGGCATCCAGCACAATCTGAAAGTTGAACGTTGAAAGCCCCGCGAGATTGAAAGACGTGGTGACAATGAAATTCAGGGCCAAAAGGGCAACTGCCAGCGCTGTTGCCCCCGCTATCACGCGCCACAGCCGTTGCAACGGTGACAACGGCACGATGCCCCGTGCCAGCGGCCACCAACCCCTGCTGATCACGACCCGCCGCGCAATCAAGACCAAAACGAGAAATGCTGGCAGCAGAGACAGGCCAGCCCAATTGGCCTGTGGCACCTGAAATTGCCACCATAGCGAAATGATGTCAGATAAGCGGTTGAGCAAAAGCCCGGTGCCTGTTGCCGTGTCGCGCCAGAGTTGCGGGTTCAAAATGGATTTGTCGGCCCGGAAAATGCGTTGGAAGAAAAGCTCGCGTTGCTGGGCCGAAACCTTGCCAGTGGTTTGTTCTGCCTCAAGACCTGTAAGTTCAAATTGCTTTTGCGCAGCGGCAAAGCGGCCTACGGCATCTTTCAGCGAAGCACGTTGAGCGGCAATAGTATCGTCCTCCGTTTGCCCCTGTGCTGGCGCTGGCCCAAGCTGGGCCAGTTGCTGTTGAACATCTTTTGCAGGCGCTGCGAGCTTGTCGCTTTCCTTGGCGGCATCAAGACGCAGCTGTTCTAGGGCCACACGCTGGGCCGCCAATTGGTCATCGGAAAGATAGCCTTGCGCGAGTGTGCTTTGCGCCTGTTCCAGCCCGGCGCGCAAAGTTGCAACGGCTTTTTCAGCGGTGGCAAGGGCCGTATCATCAAAGGCATGGGCCGGTGCAAACTGCAACACCACCCCCAAGACAAGGACCAATGCGCGAAGCAAAAGGCCCTGGCCCATACTCACACCAGCCGGCTTTGCACCACGGCAGCGCCGATGAAGGACGAAAACAGCGGATGCGGGGCAAGCGGCTTTGATTTCAGTTCCGGATGATATTGCACACCAATGAACCAGGGATGATCGGCATATTCCACCGTTTCTGGCAACAGGCCATCGGGCGACATGCCAGAGAATAACAAGCCTGCCTTCTCCAGCCGCCCACGATAAGCAGTGTTCACTTCATAGCGATGGCGGTGACGTTCCGAGATGCGCGTCTCGCCATAAATCTCGGCGATGTGACTGCCAGGCTTTAACACAGCTTCAAACGCGCCAAGTCGCATGGTGCCGCCCAGGTCGCCGCCCTTCTTGCGGATTTCGAGCTCATTGCCCTTCATCCATTCCGTCATGGTGCCAACCACGGGCTCTTGGGTTTCGCCAAATTCTGTTGAAGAGGCTTTTTCGACGCCGCACAAATTGCGCGCCGCTTCGATGCAGGCCATCTGCATGCCAAAGCAAATTCCGAAATAGGGAACCTTGCGTGTGCGCGCGAAAGTTGCCGCCTTGATTTTGCCCTCCGAGCCGCGCTCGCCAAAACCTCCGGGCACGAGAATGCCGTGCACACCTTCGAGATAGGGCGCTGGGTCTTCCTTCTCGAAAATCTCGCTCTCAATCCATTCGAGATTCACTTTCACATTATTAGCAATGCCGCCATGGACCAGTGCTTCTTTGAGTGATTTATAAGCATCCAGCAGGCCAGTATATTTGCCTACCACGGCAATATTCACTTCGCCTTCGGGATGAATGATGCGTTGCTGGATCGCATCCCACTTCGAAAGATCAGGCGCCTTTGCGTCAGTGATCCCGAAAGCAGCTAACACCTCGTCATCCAACCCTTCGGCATGGTAGGCGCGTGGCACGTCATAGATATTGGCCACGTCCAAAGCCTGAATCACGGCAGAGGGCCGCACATTGCAAAACTGTGCAATTTTGAGGCGCTCATTAACGGGAATCTCGCGGTCAGCACGGCACAATAGAATGTCTGGCTGAATGCCGATTGAGCGAAGCTCTTTCACAGAGTGCTGAGTGGGTTTGGTTTTGAGCTCGCCCGCTGTTGGAATGTAAGGCAGCAGAGTGAGGTGAATATAGATGCAAGAGCCACGCGGACTCTCCTGACCAAACTGGCGAATGGCTTCAAAGAACGGCAAGCCTTCGATATCGCCCACCGTGCCGCCCACTTCGACCAAAACGAAATCGAAGCCTTCGCTTTCAGCGCGCACAAAATCCTTGATTGCGTCCGTCACATGCGGGATCACCTGCACTGTGCCGCCCAGATAATCGCCGCGCCGTTCCTTGGCGATGATGTCCTGATAAATCTTTCCGGTGGTGATGTTGTCAAGCTTGGTGGCATGGCGCCCGGTAAAGCGCTCATAGTGCCCCAAGTCCAAATCCGTTTCCGCGCCATCATCAGTGACGAAAACTTCGCCATGCTGATAGGGGCTCATCGTGCCCGGATCGACATTGAGATAAGGATCAAGTTTGCGCAGCCGCACCTTGTAGCCACGCGCTTGCAGAACAGCACCGAGTGCTGCCGATGCCAAGCCCTTGCCAAGTGAGGAAACCACGCCGCCGGTGATGAAGATGTATCGCGCCATGGGAATCCACCCTAACAACTGCCCACGACGATTCGAAGCGCAGAATTGTCATGGCGCCAAATAAATGTGGAATGCCGTGAAACATCAATAGTTTCACAGCATCCGAAAAATCAAGGAGTGGCAGGCACCGCAGGCTTGGTTCCGCCATCCAGTTTCGGCAACAAAGCCGAACCGCCAGCATTGTCAGCCGGAGCTGAAGGCGTGCCAGTCGCCGAGGAACCGTCTGCGGGAGCAGACTGAACTGGTGACTGCTCCAGCACAGAACCAGCACCACGATGTGTCGAAAGCATGGTAAGCGCAATTGAGGTTGCGAAGAAAAGTGCAGCCAGGATGGCAGTGGTGCGCGTCAGCGTATTGCCAACACCGCGTGATGAGAACAGGCTTCCGCCCTGCCCGCCGCCTATGCCAAGGGCGCCGCCCTCAGACTTTTGCAGCATGACAAGGCCGATCAAAAGAACGGCAACAACAAGATGGAACGCAAGAAGAATGGCCTGCATGAATAACCTCAAAAATCGAGACGCTGTTTAGGCCTTAGATGGAAACGGCGCAACCCACAATCAAGTCACAAACTACCAAACAAAAGGGCCTGCGAACCGGCCCCTGCATATTGGTCATTGCGGCTGCACTTAAGCAGCAGCGGTCTCTTCAGCCTTCTTCACCAATTGGCCAGAATCCTTACCCTTGGCCGTCACGTCACGATCAACGAATTCGATCACCGCAACAGCGGCGTTGTCA
The DNA here is from genome assembly GCA_043731995.1 of Hyphomicrobiales bacterium. Lineage (GTDB taxonomy): Bacteria > Pseudomonadota > Alphaproteobacteria > Rhizobiales > Aestuariivirgaceae > Aestuariivirga. Next base: position 375 of record JAYTIG010000603.1, on the reverse strand, counting down.
CCGTGGCGGAAGCCCGCCTTCATGATGCGCAGATAGCCGCCTTTGCGATCCTTGTAGCGCTTGGCGAGAACGTCAAACAGCTTCTTGGCCTGCTCGATATCGCGCATTTGCGAAATTGCCTGGCGGCGCGCATGCAGCGTGCCCTTTTTGCCGAGCGTGACCAGCTTTTCAACAATCGGACGCAAGTCCTTCGCCTTTGGCAAAGTGGTCACAATCTGCTCATGCTTGATCAGCGAAGCAGCCATGTTCGCAAACATCGCCTGGCGATGTTCCGAAGTGCGGTTCAGTTGGCGGCCCTTAAAACCGTGGCGCATGATAGTCTCCTAACTCAAATCTCAGTAATGGCTTTCGAGCTTCTTGGCGAGCTCGTCGATG
>JAYTIG010000602.1:0-3055 GCA_043731995.1 Hyphomicrobiales bacterium | reverse complement strand
CGGGGGTTGGGTTAATGGCGGTGACAAGGATCAGCTTGCCATTGGGCTTGGCTTTCAACGTGTCGATATAGGAAAGCGTCACCTTGGCCTTGGTGTGGCCATAGGGCACCAGATCTGCCTCCGGAATGCCCAGCTTCTTGCCGATCTCCATAATCGGCTTCATTTTGGCTTCGCGGGCAATTTCGATATCGGATTTAACGGTCATGGCGGTTCCTTTGGCTGGCTGGTGTGGGGGCACCTTAGTCGGAGCCGTCTCATGGCATAAAACAATTTCCGCCACAGCAAGAACTGTCCGCGACACGGAATTTTGTCTCAGAAAGTCTCAGGCATCGTTTTGAGGCATGCCGGCGAATGACTTGCCGGGACGGCGCAGGGGTGGTTCTTTGCAGCCAATTGGATAAGCTGGGTCAACGTCATCAGAAATAACAGTGGGAGAAAACCCTTGAACCGCATGTTTTTATTCTGGAGTTTGTGGACGGCGCTGGCCGGTTTTGGCATTCCGCTCATCGGTGTTCTGAACGGCGGCATGGCGCGGGCGGTAGGCAACCCCATCAGTGCGACAGCGGTGATGTTCGCCGTGGCCTTTTCGGTTGCTGCAATCCTGGCAATATCATTCTACGGACTGCCGGACATTCAACAACTGAAGTTTGCGCCGCTCGTCAGCCTTACGCCGGGGCTTCTCATCGGCTTTTATGCCGTGTCGGCAACGATTATCATACCGCGTTTTGGGGCGGGCAATTTCATCGCCTTCATCCTCCTGGCACAGCTGTTGATGGCGGCGATCATTGACCAGGTGGGGCTGTTTGGTTTGCCGGAGAGGCCCATCAACCTGACCCGCGCCGTTGCATTCCTGCTCATCGCTGGTGGCATTGTGGTGATGCAGTTTGGAGCCAACAAGAACTCGGATTGAAAATTGCCACAGACTGTTTCGAAATGGAGATGCCCGCTTTCGCGGGCATGACGAATGAGAGAAGGTTTTGTTACAATTCACCGAACATTGTAGGAAGACGGGCCACCAGCCTCGGCTGAGACCGGCGGCCCGCTCCAGGATGGTTAGAAGAAACCCAGCTTCTTCGGGCTATAGCTCACCAGCATGTTCTTGGTCTGCTGATAATGGTCAAGCATCATCTTGTGGGTTTCGCGGCCAACGCCTGACTGCTTGTAACCGCCAAAGGCTGCATGGGCCGGATAGGCATGATAGCAATTGGTCCACACACGGCCGGCCTGAATGGCGCGGCCGAAGCGATAGCAGGTGTTGGCATTGCGGCTCCAGATGCCGGCACCAAGGCCGTAAAGCGTGTCATTGGCAATCTCCAAGGCCTCGGCTTCGTCCTTGAAGGTGGTGACAGAAACCACAGGCCCGAAGATTTCTTCCTGGAACACGCGCATCTTGTTGTGGCCCTTGAACACGGTCGGCTGGATATAATAGCCGCCTGCCATTTCACCGGCTTGAACGTGACGCGCGCCACCAGCCAGAACCTCGGCCCCTTCCTTCTTGCCGATATCAAGATAGGAGAGGATTTTCTCCATTTGCTCAGCCGAGGCCTGCGCCCCCATCATCGTGCCGAGATCAAGCGGGCTGCCTTGCGTAATGGCGGCCACGCGCTTCAAGGCGCGCTCCATGAACCTGTCATAGATCTTTTCATGGATGAGAGCACGGCTTGGGCAGGTGCAAACCTCACCCTGGTTCACCGCGAACATCACAAAGCCTTCAATGGCCTTGTCGAAGAAATCATCATCCGCATCACACACGTCTTCAAAGAAGATGTTGGGCGATTTGCCACCGAGTTCCAGTGTCACCGGAATGAGGTTCTGCGAGGCATATTGCATGATCAGGCGGCCCGTGTTGGTTTCACCAGTGAACGCAATCTTGGCAATGCGGTTCGACGAGGCCAAAGGCTTGCCTGCTTCAAGGCCAAAGCCGTTGACGATGTTCAAGACACCCGGGGGCAACAGATCACCGATCAGTTCGATCCAGACCATGATTGAGGCCGGGGTTTGTTCGGCGGGCTTCAGCACAACGCAGTTGCCTGCGGCCAGTGCTGGAGCAAGTTTCCAGCAAGCCATCAGCAAGGGGAAATTCCACGGAATGATCTGGCCTACGACACCGAGAGGCTCATGGAAATGGTATGCAACCGTGTCATTGTCGATCTGGCCAATTGAACCCTCTTGGGCGCGAATGCAGCCGGCGAAATAGCGGAAGTGGTCAATCGCCAGTGGAATATCGACATAGGTGGTCTCGCGGATCGGCTTGCCATTATCCCAGGTTTCGGCGGTGGCAAGTTTTCCAAGATTGGCTTCCATGCGGTCAGCAATCTTGTTGAGGATCGAGGCGCGCTCGGCAACGCTGGTGCGGCCCCAGGCATCTTTGGCAGCGTGGGCCGCATCAAGTGCAGCTTCAATATCATGCGAGTCAGACCGGGCAATTGTGCAGAGGGTTTTTCCCGTTATGGGCGAGGCGTTGTCAAAATATTTCCCGCCATGAGGCTTGCGCCAGGTGCCATTGATGTAGTTGTCGTAGGACTTCGCAAAGGGATGCGCGGAAAAGTCCGAAGATTTCGGTTGAGCAGTCATTATTTCCTCCAGTGTTGCACCCGTCATCAATTGCGGGCGTTGGACATGGAGATTTTCAGAGTTTGGAAGTGCCGCATAGATGGGCGCAGCAGTGGGCTGGCCCCAACTGTCTCAAAAATGAAACAGTCCTGCCCATAAAACTGACTAAATTTCGGCTTCGGGCAAAAGCCCATGCTGTGCCAGCTTGCGGTAGAGCGTGGCGCGCGACAGGCCAAGGGCTTTGGCCGTTTGGGTCATATTGCGGGTATGGCGTTCCAGCGCGCGCAAGAGAACACCGCGTTCAGCACCATCGAAGGTGTCTTCTTCGACGGCATTTGAGCCCAGCAATTCCGGCGCAGGAACATTGAGCCTGCGCTCATGGTCCGGCAGGCCCAAGGCACGGCGCGCCAGATGCGTGGCACCAATCACCATGTCATGCCTGTTGATCGCCAACAATGTGGGGCCACGCCTGGCCTGCTCCGGCAGCATGACGATGCGGTGG
>JAYTIG010000601.1:0-8055 GCA_043731995.1 Hyphomicrobiales bacterium | reverse complement strand
AAACAATGGCATCCAGGCGATTTCTGAATTCTGGCGTGAACAGCTTGTTAATGGCTTCGCGGTCATCTCCCGTGCGAACACTGCTGCCAAAGCCAATTGCCGTGCGGGCCAAATCCTGGGCTCCGGCATTGGTGGTCATGATCAAGATCACATTGCGGAAATCCACCTGCTTGCCGTTGTGATCGGTCAGCTTGCCGTGATCCATCACCTGCAAGAGAATATTGAACAGGTCGGGATGGGCCTTTTCAATTTCGTCAAGCAACAACACACAATAGGGATGCTGGTCTATGCCATCAGTAAGCAAGCCGCCCTGATCAAAGCCCACATAGCCGGGAGGCGCGCCAATGAGGCGGCTCACCGTGTGGCGCTCCATATATTCGCTCATGTCGAAGCGCAGGAAATTGACTCCCAGCACTTCGGCCAAGCGTTTGGCAACTTCAGTTTTGCCCACACCGGTTGGGCCGGAGAAAAGGTAAGAACCAATCGGCTTTTCCGGCTCGCGCAAGCCTGCACGCGCGAGCTTGATGGCAGCGGTGACCTGTTCGATGGCCTTGTCCTGGCCAAACACCAAACGTTTCAACTCTGTATCGAGATTCTTGAGAACCGTGGCGTCATCACGTGTAACCGTCTTGGCCGGAATGCGGGCCATTGTGGCAATGGTGGCTTCGATATCTTCCACACCAATGGTTTTCTTGCGCTTGTCTTCCGGCACCAGCATTTGCGAAGCACCGGTTTCATCAATCACGTCGATGGCCTTATCGGGCAACTTGCGATCGGCCATATAGCGGGCCGAAAGTTGCACGGCTTGCTCCACCGCGTCATCGGTGAACTTCACCTTGTGATAATCCTCATAATAGGGTGCCAGGCCCTTGAGGATGGAGATGGCGTCCGGGATCGATGGCTCATTCACATCGATTTTCTGGAAACGCCGCACCAAGGCGCGGTCTTTCTCAAAGTGCTGGCGGTATTCCTTGTAAGTGGTGGAGCCGATGCAGCGCAGCGTGCCTGCGGCAAGAGCCGGCTTCAGCAGATTGGAAGCATCCATCGAGCCGCCGGAGGTGGCCCCTGCCCCGATCACGGTGTGAATTTCGTCGATGAACAGGATGGCGCCGGGCTTCTGTTCAATTTCCTTCATCACAGCCTTGAGGCGCTCTTCAAAATCGCCGCGATAACGCGTGCCTGCGAGCAAAGTGCCCATATCAAGCGAATAGATAGTGCAATCCTTGAGGACGGCTGGAACGTCGCCCTTGATGATCTTGCGTGCCAAGCCTTCAGCAATTGCTGTTTTGCCCACACCGGGCTCACCCACAAAGAGCGGATTGTTCTTGTTGCGGCGGCAGAGAATTTGAATCGTGCGATTCACTTCCAACATGCGGCCGATGAGTGGATCAATCTTGCCTTCGCCGGCTTTTTTGTTCAGGTCCGTGCAATAGGCGTCAAGCGCGCTTTCCTTTTGCTTGCCTTTGCCACCTGCCGGAGCCGTCTCATCGCCTCCACCCTCGACATCCGGTTCACCGGAGCCTCGCACTTCACGGCCTTCGGAAAGCCCTGGCTTCTTGGCAATGCCGTGGGAGATGAAATTCACCGCGTCATAACGTGTCATGTCCTGCTCTTGCAGGAAATAGGCGGCATGGCTTTCGCGCTCGGCAAAGATGGCCACAAGCACATTGGCACCGGTCACTTCCTCACGGCCGGAAGATTGCACGTGGATGACAGCGCGCTGGATCACACGCTGGAAGGATGCGGTTGGCTTGGCTTCCGCCGCGCTGTCCGTCACGAGATTGGAAAGTTCATTGTCGATATAGTCTTCAAGATTCTCCTTGAGCTCCACGACATCAACACCACAAGCCTTCATCACTTGCAGGGCATCATCATCATCTGTCAATGAAAGCAGCAAATGCTCAAGCGTTGCCAATTCCTGGCGGCGCGCTGCTGCCAAAGACAATGCGCGGTGGAGGGCTTTTTCAAGACTGCGGGAAAACGTGGGCACGGGATACACACCTCAAACAGAAACACAGTATATAGGGAGAAAGCGCCACTTGAGGAGTCCCCCCACCACAGAATTAATTTACACGGAAAACCGGCAGTATTTGCGCGCTCAGGCCGGCTCCATGGTGCATTGCAAAGGGTGGTTATTCTGCTTGGCGTAGTCCATCACCTGGGCCACTTTTGTTTCCGCCACCTCAAAGGTGAAAACGCCGCAAACACCAATGCCCTTCATATGCACATGCATCATGATGGTATAGGCGTCCTCATGGTTCTTGTTAAAGAAATTCTCCAGCACATGAATGACAAACTCCATGGGGGTGTAGTCGTCATTGAGCAGCAGAACCTTGTACATGGCGGGCTTGCGCGTGCGCGGTTTGACACGCGTGATCACGTGCGTGTCAGACTCATTTCCATGCCGCGTGGGATTCTTGGCCATGCCGCTATATAGTGCGCTGCGAAGAAAGATCAAATAGTGGCAATCGCAGGTATTGGGTCAGTTTGAATTTCGACTTTCCTCTCTCATCGAGTATAACGGCAAATTGCCGACGCGAGGGAAGAGGTCAGATGGTCACCGCATCGGGGAGTGGGCGCACTGCAGCGGGTTTAATAGCGCTGATAGCGTGGGTGGGGTTGGCTGTACAATTTGGCGCCGTCATCGAACTGAACAGATCGGTCACCGAAACCCTTTGGGTAATGCTCCGATATTTCACTATTATTACCAATCTGATGGCAGCGGTGGTTCTAACTGGCATCGCATTGGGCAAACCCGCATTTGGGTCTCCGGTATTGTTAGGTGGCCTCACAATTTCGATGGTCTTCGTCGGTCTCATATACGTACTGTTTCTACGCGGACTGCTTGAACTGAGCGGGGGCGCGCAACTTGCCAATTTCATATTGCACTATGTATCACCGGTCTTGGTGCTGTTATTCTGGCTGGTCTTCGCTCCAAAACGCACTCAACGAAACAGCAATCCATTGCTTTGGGTGATTTATCCGCTCGCATATGGCGTTTACGCTTTGGCGCGCGGTGCTGTTGATGGGAAATATGCTTATCCATTTATCGACGTTGCACAGATTGGTTGGCCACAAGCCGCAACCAATATCCTATTGATGGCGCTTTCATTTCTAGCAGCAGGTTTTGCGATGATGTGGCTAGACCGCGTGTTGGGTCGGCATAAATTGACCTAACCTTTCCCAATATGGTCCGCGTGTACGGTTAGTCTTGGCCTCTTCAACTTCAACCAGTGCAACAATGTCGCCAATTTCCCAGAGCTTGTCTAAAACACCTGCGGCCATTGCAGGCAACACGCGAATCTTGGAATGATGCTTCACAATTGGATGCCACGATTCGTGGAATTTGGTTGATGGGAATTCTTCTCAAGCCTTCAAAGACAAATACTACATATACCAAAACCACTTCTTTCGACTCAAGACGGGCCAAGCCATTCGCAATGCGCAGACTGCACGGATGGATTGTGCGCCGAACCGCAACACACGTGCAGCAGGAAACAAGAAAGCCAGCATAGGTCGCATATTCCGGGATAGTACCATTTTTGCTCGTACCACAATTTCATTTGTCTGACAAAATGACCCCCGGCCGCCGACTTTGCCACACTCGTTAAGGCGTTCTTTACCCTGTGATCGCAAAATTAAGCCTGACAGACGACTGGGGACGAGTTGACTTCTATCGGGGTAGGATATGCGACAGATCGATATTCAGCAGATTTGCCAAGCTGTTAGGCGTGGCGCACATATTTCAATTGGAAGAAATCATTATGGCCGCACCAGGCTGAAGCTCCAGAGTGGTCCCTTTGTCATTTTTGTTCGTCGCTATGAAGTGACAGATGATCAAGTTGCGATGATCAAGGAACAACTCTTCCGTCCAACCCACATCCCTGATCTTGGACTTGGCCCGAAATTGGCGCGGTGATTTCGACAGCGCGCCTTTTGCAAGCGCTCGCCAGATTTCGTGGGCACTTTTCTTTTTTGCGCTCGTGGCCGGGCAGCCAATCAATGAACGACAATCAGTTCAGATATCTAGCCCCTGTTCTGAAACAAATTGAGCGCGAGACGTAATGAAGTTGAAGCGCTCTTCCGGCTTGTTCCCCATCAATTGATCTACGGTGCGCGCCGTTGCCACTTGTGCCGCCTCTTCCATCGTGACGCGCAACAAGGTGCGCTTGGCGGGGTCCATGGTGGTTTCCTTGAGCTGGGCCGCCATCATTTCGCCAAGGCCTTTGAAACGGCCAACATCAACTTTGCCGCGCCCGCCAAAATTTGCCAGCAAGTCATCGCGCTCAGCTTCACCACGGGCATAGACGGTCTTGCTGCCCTGGGTCAGGCGATAGAGCGGCGGCACGGCGAGGAACAAGTGCCCCTGTTCAATCACCTTTGGCATTTGGCGATAGAAGAAAGTCATCAAGAGCGAGGCGATGTGGGCTCCGTCCACATCGGCATCCGTCATGATGATGATCTTGTCATACCGAAGGTCTTCCTCGCGGTAGCTGGCACCCATGCCGCAGCCGATGGCTTGCACAAGATCTGATATCTGCTGATTGGCCGACAGTTTGTCCTTGCCAGCACTGGCCACGTTCAGGATCTTGCCACGCAATGGCAACACGGCCTGCGTCACACGGTTGCGCGCTTGCTTCGCTGATCCTCCGGCCGAATCACCTTCCACGATGAAAAGTTCGGAACCTTCAGCCAGGGTGGCAGAACAATCGGCCAATTTGCCCGGCAAACGCAATTTCCTGACAGCGGTTTTGCGGCCAACTTCCTTTTCCTGGCGACGGCGCACGCGTTCTTCAGCACGCTCGATGATCCAACCCAGAAGTTTATCAGCTTGCGCCGGGTGGCCAGTGAGCCAATGGTCAAAATGATCACGCACTGCGGTTTCGACGATACGGGCCGCTTCAATGGTGGCGAGCTTATCTTTGGTTTGGCCCTGGAATTCTGGCTCGCGAATGAAAACAGATAGCATGGCACCGGATTGCACCATCACGTCATCCGCTGTGATAACCCCTGCCCGCTTGTTGCCTGCGAGATCGGCATAATCCTTCAGTGCACGGAGCAATGCATAGCGGAAGCCCGTTTCATGTGTGCCGCCATCAGGCGTGGGGATGGTGTTGCAATAAGACGAAATGAAGCCATCTTCGCCGCCGAACCAGGCAATGGCCCATTCCACCGTGCCATGGCCACCTTCCTTTTCCACCTTGCCAGAAAAGATGTCATCCACGACGCGGGTGTTGCCTTCCAGTCGCTCTTCCAGAAAATCTTTCAGGCCGCCTGGAAAGTGGAACACGGCCTCCTCTGGAATATCCTTGTCCTTGATCAGGCTCTTGTCGCAATGCCAGCGGATTTCCACGCCGCCAAAGAGGTAGGATTTGGAACGCGACATCTTGTACAGACGTGTCGGATTGAATGCCGTGTTGCCCTTGCCGAAGATTTGCTCATCAGCCCTGAACTTCACCATCGTTCCGCGACGGCCGGAAACCTTGCCCAGTTCCTTCAGCTTTCCATCTGGTTTGCCACGGCGGAATTCCTGCCGATAGAGTTGTCCACCACGCGCCACCTCAACAATCACATGCTCAGACAGCGCATTGACTACGGACACCCCCACGCCATGCAAGCCGCCGGAAGTTTCATAAGCGCCAGAGTCAAACTTGCCGCCGGCGTGCAGCACCGTCATGATGATTTCTAGGGCTGATTTGTCTTTGAACTTGGGATGCGGGTCCACCGGCATGCCACGGCCATTATCGGTGATGGCAAGATAGCCATCTGCGGCATAGTCGACTTCAATGCGCGTGGCATGGCCAGCCACGGCTTCGTCCATCGAATTGTCGATCACCTCTGCGAAGAGGTGATGCAAGGCATTCTCATCGGTGCCCCCGATATACATGCCGGGGCGGCGGCGCACAGGCTCCAGCCCTTCCAGCACTTCGATGTCTGCGGCGGTATAGCTTTCCTCGCCTCTCGCCTTGGCTGAAAGTTTTGACACAGGCTTCTTGCCTTCCGGCAATGAGCCAAACAGGTTGTCGTCGCTGGGTTTCTTGGCCATTCTCACTTTACTCGAATCAGATGGCAAATATGGCGGTCATGGCAGCAAATTGCCAGCTGCAGTCAGCGGAGGTTGGTATGAGACTGGCACTATTGATTTTATCAGCTTTAGCCGGTGTGGTTTTTTTGACGACAAGTGCCAGCGCGGAAGCCAGGAAATTGATGGGCGCTGAAATCACCAAATTGCTCACGGGCCACACGCTTGTTGGACCGACCGACGAACCGACCGCAGCGCAGACATGCCAAGCCGATGGCATTTTGGTCTACGAGACCAGTGGCGGCAAAAAACTTGGCCGCTGGAAAGTGGCGAGCGACAAATTCTGTTTTGCCTGGGATGAGAAGTCTGAACCCAAGTGTGCGGATGTTATTGCTGATCCGCCGGTTGTGGGTTTTATAGACGCAGACGGCGCAACGAGCTTGTGGTTGATCAAGCAGTAATGCGCGGAGGCGAAAAGTCGCTGCCATCGAACACCCGAGTTGGAATAAATGATGCCGCGGCAATGTATCAGGCAAATGAATTTTCACTCTTCCCTTGCCATTGCTCTCCTGTTCTGGCCTCTGTCAGGCCAGGCTTCAGAGATCATCGTGATATCTCCAGAGCTTGAAAAGCTATTAACTGACGCGTCGCTCCATGGCGTTGGAGACAAGGCGCAAGTGGAACAGATTTTCCAGATGTCGGGTGTCACTTTCTATCTTGAAAATGGTAATTCCACCCAAGGCAATTGGAAGATCGAGAATAACAAATATTGCTCGCAGTGGCCGCCCAACCCGTCTTGGGCCTGTTATGACGTGTTGCGTGATGGCGATGTTGTCACTTTCGTTTCTTCAACCGGCAAACGCACTTCCATGTCGTTGAAGAAGTGAGGCAAAATAGGACTCGCGTCTGAAGATTTCTCCCATTAGATAACGCCGCAAGGGCCGTTGCAGTTTGCAGGTGCGGCACCTGCAGCATGTGGGGAGAATGAACATGGCCCAGTGGCCCATTCATGCAACTTGGAACGGACCTATCGTTCTCGTCGGCTTCGGCTCAATTGGCCGGGGAACTTTGCCTTTGATCTTGCGTCATATTGCGTGCGACCCAAAGCAGATCACGGTTGTTGAACCTCTGGCCGATCACCGGGCCATGGCTGAAAGCTATGGCGTCAATTTCAAGCAGGCCGCTCTGACACGCGCCAACCACATGTCTATCATGAAGCCGCTGCTTGATGGGCCGCAACAGGGCCTGATCATCAATCTCACAGTTGATGTTGGCAGCACCGACATGATGAAAATGGCGCGTGAATTGAATGCGCTTTACATTGATACTGTGGTGGAGCCATGGGCTGGCTTCTACTACAACACCAAAGTCGATAACGCCGCACGCACCAATTATGCGCTGCGCGAGAATGCGCAGGCGCTGAAGCGCAAGCTGGGCAAGGGAACCACTGCTGTCTCCTGCTGCGGGGCCAACCCGGGCATGGTTTCGTGGTTGGTCAAGCAGGCCATGCTGCATTTGGCCCGCGATATTGGCGTGAAAGTGGAACATTCATTGACACGCGAGGCCTGGGCCAAACTGGCCAAGAAACTGAATATCAAAGGCATTCATGTGGCCGAACGCGATACGCAAATTTCCAAGCGGCCCAAGCAGCAGGGCACGTTTGTTAACACATGGTCCGTTGAAGGTTTTGTATCCGAGGGCAAGCAGCCCGCAGAGCTGGGTTGGGGCACGCATGAGAAAAAGTTGCCACCCAAGGCACGCCGTCACAAGACGGGCTGCAAGGCCGCGATTTTTATTGAAACGCCGGGTGCCGACACGCGCGTTCGCACCTGGGTTCCTGGCATCGGCCCACAATTCGGTTTGCTGGTGACACATAACGAAGCCATTTCAGTCTCGGATTATTTCACCCTGCGTGATGGCGCCAAAGTGAGTTACCGCCCCACTTGTCACTATGCCTATCATCCTTCCAATGATGCGATGCTGTCGCTCAACGAAATGTTCGGCAATGGCGGCAAGCACCCGAAGAACCAGCA
>JAYTIG010000600.1:0-1041 GCA_043731995.1 Hyphomicrobiales bacterium | reverse complement strand
CATTTTGTTCTCCAAATTCTGTCATCGGCAGGCGCAATGCGGCGCCTTTCTTTACGCGTTTGCAACACCCTTGATACGAAGCGCTTCAATTGAAACCTGTTCCATGTTGCGCAGCTCTTTCAAGCTGGTTTGCACGGCTTGCAACTGTTCTTCCAACAGCAACATGCGCCCGCGCACTTTTTTCAGCAGGTGCTGCATTTGCTTCACATTGGAATGATCTACAACATAGAGATCGAGAAATTCCTTGATCTCACGCAATGAGAAACCCATGCGCTTGCCACGCAGGATCAGGATCATGCGCACCCGGTCGCGGTGGGTATAGGCCCGCGTGGTGCCAAGGCGCTGTGGCGCAAGCAAGCCTTTGTCTTCATAGAAACGCAGCGCCCGGGGCGTGACGCCCAGATCTTTTGCCAGCTCACTCACGGAGAAAAGCCTGTCACTCATCTGATCTTTGCCGTCATTGTTGCGGCTTCGCGCGCCGCCATTCATGGCCGTTTGTATGTCCATCTTCGTCACCTTGTGGTTGACGGGGCTTTCCATTTTCAAGCCGCTGGCCTTCCAGCCATAATTTCGGCTCTTGCTGCTTCCTCTTCCAACAAGGCTTTCTTGGAAAGCTTGCCGACGGCCGTGCGCGGCAAAGCCCCACGGAATTCGATTTCATGCGGCATTTCCAGACGCGACAGGTGATCGGCGAGGAACAGCTTCAATTCATCCTGTGTAAGTGCCGTTCCATCTTTCAACTTCACATAGGCTTTCGGCGCTTGGCCACGGTAGGAATCTGGCATGCCCACAACAATGACCTCCTCAACCGCGGGGTGGTGATAGATCGCATCTTCGATCGCATGCGGATAGACTTTGTAGCCGCTGCAGATGATCAGATCCTTGATGCGGTCAACGATATAGATGAAGCCATCTCTATCCGCATAGCCGACATCGCCCGTGCGCAAGAAATCAGCAACAAAGACATCCTTCGTCGCGTCCGGCTTCTGCCAATAGCCGGCCATCACTTGCGGGCCACGCACACAAACTTCACCTTTTTCG
>JAYTIG010000599.1:0-3068 GCA_043731995.1 Hyphomicrobiales bacterium | reverse complement strand
CGATGATGTATGCGCTGGGCCTCGTCATCATTTGCTTGGTGATCGACGTTCCTTTCCGCAAGCTGGAATATCAGCTCGGCATGATTGGTATTTATCTGCTTACTGCAGCAACCGCTTGGGCCGCTTGGTATTCCGACGGCAGTTGGATCAGCCAGGCAGGCTCTGATCTGATCTGGGAACTCACGGCGCTATTCATCTTTTTCTTTACAATTGGTGCTGCCGTATGGAATGCGCCATTCAAGAATTTTGCAGCCAAAACCGCAGCCATTCCGATGATGTATATTGTGCTGTTCGCCTTCATCGGCTGCAGCTTGTGGACGATTTTGTATTCCACCTCAGATGCCAGAATCTATCCACTCTATACCTACGTTGGGCTCAAACAGTATTACCGCCTTTTCGGTGCCGAAATTTGGCACATCGCCGTCAAGAACGTTTTGATCTACATTTTCCTCGACACAATTGGGGCCATTGTCATTGGCTTTCTCATTGCGGTGTTTATGGATCAGAAAATCCGGCTCGAAGGCTTGTTCCGTACCATTTATCTTTATCCCTTCGCACTTTCGTTTATCGTCACAGGCCACGTTTGGGCGTGGATTTTCTCACCTGAATACGGTCTGGAAAAATCCATCAGGCAACTGGGTTGGACTGGCTTTTCCTTCGATTGGATCGCCAACAATAACATGGCGATTTACTGCGTGGTGATTGCCGGCCTTTGGCAAGGCACAGGTCTGGTCATGGCGCTGATGCTTGCCGGCCTTCGCGGCATAGATGAAGAAGTGTGGAAAGCCGCTCGCGTTGATGGCATTCCCACCTGGCGCACCTATTGGTCGATCGTCATTCCGATGATGCGCCCGGTTTTGATCACTACCTTGGTGTTTGTGGCTGCCGGCGCCTTCCGCGTCTATGATATTGTGGTGGCGCTGACTGACGGCGGCCCCGGCATCTCCACCACCGTACCATCGCAATATGTTTATAAATATCTTTTCTCTGGCAACATCGGGCAGGGCTTGGCCGCTGCAACGGTGATGCTTGTGGTGTCAGGGGTTATCCTGATTCCATGGGTTTATGTCGAATTCGTCAAGGACAAACAGGTAAGATGAGCAGCACCTCCACCAGCGTTGAACCAGCAGGCCCCAGGCCACACCCTTGGTTGGAATGGGATCGCGTCGTCGTTTATGCGTTCCTCACAATCACCTCCCTGTATTTTTTGGCACCGCTGTATATCGTGATCATCACCTCTTTCAAAGACCTTGATCACATTCGTGACGGCAATATTTTCTGGCCACAGCTTGCCTATCCTGAGGGTGTTCACTTCTACGATCCCTGGCGTCGCGCCTGGCTGGAAGTTTGCACCGGGCTTGAATGTCACGGCATAAGCCCCAACTTCTGGAACTCGGTCAAAATCACCGTTCCTTCGGTTATCGTGTCAGTGGCCGTGGCCATAACCACGGGCTATGCCTTGTCGAACTGGCCGTTCAAAATGTCCGAAGCCTTTTTTACAGTGCTGATCGTGGGTTCCTTCGTGCCCTATCAAGTGATGCTTTATCCGATGGTATTGCTCACCAAGAACATGGGCATTTACTCAACGCTTTACGCCGTGATCTTCGTCCACACAGTTTTCGGCCTGCCTTTCCTAACGCTGCTGTTTCGCAATTATTTTGCGTCATTGCCTGTGGAGTTATTCAAGGCGGCGCGTGTCGATGGCGCAGGCTTCTGGCGCATTTTGCTTCAAATTTTTGTGCCCATGTCATTGCCCATCCTGACCGTGGCCATTATTTTGCAGGTCACCGGCATTTGGAATGACTTTTTGTTCGGTGTGGTCTACGCTGGTCTGCCCAATTATCCCATGACAGTAAAGCTGAACAACATCTTCACCTCGTCGTTCGGCGTGAAAGAATATAACGTGGAAATGGCAGCCACGATCCTCACGGGCGCAGTGCCGCTCCTGATCTATTTCCTCTCTGGCAGATACTTTGTTCGCGGCATCGCCGCTGGCGCAGTGAAAGGTTAGAAATGGCTACGGCGCAATCAACTAAAACGAACAGCGTTTCCATCCGCGGGCTCGCTCAAAGTTATGGCTCGCTTCAGGTGTTGAAGCAGCTCGATCTGGAAATTCCAGAAGGCGAATTTCTCGTTCTTCTCGGCCCTTCCGGATGCGGCAAATCCACTTTGCTGAACTGCGTCGCCGGCTTGTTGGAGCCGACGCAGGGCAAGATTTTCATCAAGGGCAAAAATGTCACTTGGGAGGAGCCTTCCAATCGTGGCATCGGCATGGTGTTCCAGTCTTATGCGCTTTATCCGCAGATGACTGTTGAGCGGAACCTGTCTTTCGGCCTTCGCGTCGCCCGCATGCCCAAAGATGAGATCGACAAGCGCGTGAAGCGGGCTTCCGAAATCTTGCAGATAGAGCCGCTTTTGCAACGCAAGCCCATGCAGCTTTCCGGTGGGCAACGCCAGCGCGTAGCCATTGGCCGCGCTCTGGTGCGCGATGTGGACGTGTTCCTGTTCGACGAACCACTCTCCAACCTTGATGCGAAATTGCGCGCCGAGTTGCGCGTGGAAATCAAGCGCCTCCACCAGCGCCTCGGCAATACAATGATCTATGTGACCCACGATCAGATTGAAGCGATGACACTGGCAGACCGCATTGCCGTGATGAAAGGCGGCTCCATCCAGCAGTTGGATGAGCCGCTCACCATCTATAACCAGCCGCGCAACCGCTATGTCGCAGGCTTTATCGGCTCTCCCTCGATGAATTTCATCAAGGCCAAGATTGGTGGAAACGCCAAGGCTCCGCTGGTTGAATTTGATGGCCAGAAACTTGATGTCTCCAGTTATCCGTTCGCTGGCGCAGTGCCTGTTGGCAAGGACATTGAGTTTGGCGCCAGGCCGGAACACATCAATCTGCTGCGTGGCAAGGATGGCAAGGCCAAGGGTGTGTTGGAAGCCACAGTTGAGCTGGTGGAACCCATGGGTTCAGATTCACTCGTCTGGCTGGAATTTGGCAGCCAGAAGATTTCAGCGCGCGTTGAATCCAGCGAGAAGTTCAAGACGGGCGAAAAAGTTGG
>JAYTIG010000598.1:0-3081 GCA_043731995.1 Hyphomicrobiales bacterium | reverse complement strand
GGATTGGTATTCAGCTTCAAGATGTCGTTGAGATAACTCACTGCCTCAAGTGTCAGCACGAAGGCCGAAAGACCGAGCAGGATCACGGAAAACCGGATCAGAACCATGCGCGTGATGAAACTGGCAATCAGTGTCATGGGGCATCAACCGTGAAATTTTCAACGGCATTGAACCTTGATTGGCCCGGATCCCAGCGCCGGACTTCAACATCGGTGCGCCAGCTGCCACCCGCGCGGGAAATGGTGTAGAGATTCCATTCGGCGGGGTGATGGGCATCACCAGAACTGGCCGAAGGAACGCCGATTGCTGGCACGCGTGCATGGCCCTTCTCAAGCCAGTTGAACATGCGGCGGTGGTTGTGGCCGTGGATCACCAATTCAACGTCTTCCTCACACAGAATATCGCGCAACTCACCTGCATCTTCCAGTGCGCGCAAGTGTGTGGCAAGGCCAGGGCCGGGTGGGTGGTGGATCATAACCAGGCGATAAAAGCCCTTGGCGCGCAGTTCGGCAAGGCGCTGGCGCAGCGCCATGCGCTGCTTTTGGCCGAGCCTGCCCTGCGCGCTGTGATACCAGCGCGGCACGGCGCTGTTGAGGCCGACCATGGCAATGTTGCGCCGGAGCCGCACAAAGGGGAACATCTCATCCTGCCGCATGTCTCCTTCCATGAAGGGTGTGAAGAACGTCAGACCTTTCTCATGCGGCACCTTCACATAGGCATCGTGGTTGCCGGGCGTGAAAGAAATCCAATCCGGTTGGCCCAGCCTGTCAAGCCATTGGCGCAGGCGCGGAAACTCCAATGGGCTGGCCACGTTGGCGGCGTCGCCTGTGAAGGCCACATGGCTGGGCTTGGCGGCGTGAATGTCTTTCAGCAAGGCTTCGGCCACGTCGACGGAATGAACATGCTTGCGCCGTGCGTGCCAAGAGATCGCCCCAAGCAGGCGCTTGGCCTTGAATGCATGAAAGGCGGCACCTGGCGGCAGCGGGCCCAGATGTAAGTCAGAGAAATGTGCGATTGTGAATTTCACGCTGAAAATCACAGCGGCTTTTCATAGACCCGGTAGGTCTTATAAACGCGGCTGCCCATGCTTTCGAGGATGTGGCGCACGCGCATGTTGTCTTCCAGAATCCAGGAATATTCGCCGTGGGTGACGCCCTTGCTGATGACATGATCGGATGAGGCGCGAATGGCGGCCAGTGCCAAGCCTGCGCCGATGACCCCATCCTGATATTTCTTCTTCACACCCATCAAAGGCACACGCACCGAGCGGGACTTGCCAGTGATCATACGCGGCAACAGCTTGGCCCAGCCGAAGGGCAAAACCCTTCCATCCAACCCCTGAAACCATTCGTTGATATTGGCGATGGCGAGACAGAAGGCAGCTGGCTCTCCCTTCCAGGAAGCGAACTGCACCGCCTTGGCATCCAGTAGCATCTTGAACAGATTGGCGAGGTTGTTCACCTCGGCGCGGGTGAAGGGCACGAAGTTCCAATTCTCCGACCAGGCGTCGTTGAAGATATCCATGATGATATCAATTTCCGATGCCATGTTTTTCTTGTTGAGCGGGCGCACGGTGAGATCACCGGAGGCCATCATGCGGTCCACCATTTTGCGCATGGTGGGTGGCAGGCCTTTGACGTTGTCGAACTCATAGGCCAGCACGTCCTTGGCCTTGGCATAGCCTTGCTCTTCCACCCGGCGTTGATAATAGCGCGGGGCGTGGCCCATCATCATGTTGGGCATGGTTTCAAAACCATCGATCAACAGGCCGATTTCATCATTGATGGAAAAAGAAAAGGGACCCAGCGCCTTTTTCATGCCCTGTTCACGCAGCCAGTGTTCCGCCGTTTTGAACAGGGCTGCAAAAATGGCTGGGTCATCCGCTGCTTCCAGGAAGCCAAACATGCCGGTTGAGTCCTTGTAGCGTTCCTGATGCAACGCATCGACCTGCGCGGAAATGCGGCCCGCGGGCTTGCCGTCTTTCTCGGCAATGAAGAGCTGGGCTTTGGCGTGTTCGAAATAAGGGTTCTTTTTTTCGCTGAGGTGTTCCAGGCGCTCCAGAAACAATGGCGCCACCCAGGCCTTATCCTGCGCATAGATGGGGAACGGCACTTTCAGGAAGGTGATCTGATCTGCCTTGGTTTTGACGGGTCGGATGGTGATATTGGAGGCTGGCATCTGGCAATTTTCCGTTTTGGCTGAATCAGCTTTAGCGCATAAGAGGTTCACTTCAAATGACTGGCTTTGGCAAGGATTGCGCTTGAAAGTTCTCCCTTACTGGATGTTCCGTCTGCATGCACGGCTGACCCGCGGCAAAACCCTGGGTGCGCGCGTGGTTGTGGTGGACGGCGATGACAGGGTGCTTCTGGTGCGGCCCGGCTATGTTCCGGGCTGGACTTTGCCCGGCGGTGGCGTGGACAAAGGCGAGACACTGGTGCAGGCCGCGCTGCGCGAACTGATGGAAGAGGCCGCCATTGAGGCGCTGGAGCCGCTGCAGTTTCATGGCATCTTTTCAAATGACGCGGATTTTGTGGGTGACCATGTGGCTTGTTATGTGCTGCGCAAATTTCAGCAAGGGGCCTTTACGCCGGGGTTTGAAATCCGTGAAGCAAAGTTTTTTGCCATGCATGAGCTGCCGGTTGATTTAAAACCCGGATCACGCGCCCGGATTGACGAGGTTTTGCACGGTGCCGCCGTCTCCGAATATTGGAAACCTTGACGAAGCAGGCGCGAGGCCTTATCGGGCCAAGCATGGAACACATGATCGCCATCACCATCCGACGCAGCCGACGCGACGCCTGAACCGCCCCGCTTTCCAGACGGGGCCTTTTCAACCCAATTGCTGTTGGCCCCGATGAAACCGATCTACTCCCCTTGCGACGAAACCCCAGAAGACTCTGCTGCTATTGAACATTTGCTCGATTTGTCCTTTGGGCCAAGCCGCCGCACAAAAATGTCTTATCGGCTGCGTGAGGGCAGCGCGCCCATTTCGGGCCTCTCACTGCTGGTGCGGGAAGAGGGTGTGGGGCTGGTGGGTGCCATTTCATTCTGGCCGCTTCTCATCAGGCCGCGGCTTGATCC
>JAYTIG010000597.1:0-8111 GCA_043731995.1 Hyphomicrobiales bacterium | reverse complement strand
TTTGACGTGGGCAATGTGCCAGCCATCGTGAACCGCGTCACATACACAGGTGATCTTGGTTATGAAATCTGGGTGAAGCCGGAATTTCAGCGCAGGCTCTATGATGCGATCATGAAGGCCGGCAAGGCGCATGGCATTGTGCATTTTGGCATGCGCGCCTTGCTCTCCATGCGCCTGGAGAAAAACTTCCCGACCTGGTACCGCGAGCTGCGGCCGATCTATGGCGGATTTGAAGCAGGCATGGACCGTTTCATCGATCTCACCAAAAATGATTTCATCGGCCTTGCTGCCGCGCGTGAAGAAAAGCAATCAGGTGGCACGCTGCGCCGTGTTTCCATGGTGGTGGAGGCCAGCGATGCAGACGTGTTGGGCGATGAACCCATCTGGCACAAAGGCAAAGTTGTGGGTTGGGTCACCTCCGGTGGCTATGCGCATTACGTCGATAAGAGCCTGGCACAAGGTTATGTGCCGAAAGCACTGGTTGGCGATGATGAATTCGAAGTGGAAATCATCGGCGAAATGCGCAAGGCCCGCATCAATCACGAACCGCTGTTTGACCCCAAGGGCGAAAAGATGCGGAGCTAGCGATCGACCAGAATCACCCGCAAGTCATTCACATTGGTGAGCGTGGGGCCGGGAATCAGTTGATCGCCGAGTTTCTCAAAGAAGCCGTGGCCGTTGTTGTTGGAAAGCTCCGTCCACGGATCAATGCCCAGCTTACGTGCACGGGCCAACGTCGAAGGCGAGATGAAAGCACCCGCCACTTCCGCGCCGCCATCTACGCCATCGGTGTCTGCCGCCAAAGCGTGAATGCCTTCTGAGCCGTTGAGCTTCAACGCCAAGGCGAGCAGGAATTCCACGTTGCGGCCACCCACGCCCTGCCCACGCACTGTGACAGTTGTTTCGCCACCAGAAATGATGGCGCAAGGCGGCTTCACAGGCTGGCCAAAGCGGCTGGCCTGAAGTGCAATGCCGGCATGAACAAAACCCACCTCCCGGGCCTCACCCTCGATTGAATCTCCCAGGATCAGCGACCTGTAACCTGCATCACGCGCCACACGGGCCGCTGCGAGAAGCGACTTTTGCGGCGAGGCGATCAAAGTGGCGTGGGCGTTGGCCAGCTTTTTCGGCGTTTCATGTCGTGCTTCACTCAGGTGGCGCGTGACCGCGTGCGGAACCTCAATGCCATATTTCGCAATGATGGCGCGGGCCTCAGCAAAGGTGGAAGGGTCTGGAACCGTTGGCCCGGAAGCAACAGCGCTCACATCATCACCAGGCACATCTGAAATGATCAGTGTTTCAACCTGTGCCGGAAACGCCGCTTGTGCCAACCTGCCGCCCTTGATCGCGGAAAGATGCTTGCGCACCACATTCATTTCATTGATCGGCGCGCCGGATTTGAGAAGCGCCGCATTCACCGCGCGCTTGTCTTCCAGCGTGATCCCTTGAGCAGGAAGGGCAAGCAGTGACGAGCCACCGCCGGAGATGAGTGCGACAACAAGATCATCCTTGGTGAGGCCCTGCACCATTTTCAAAATGCGCGTCGCCGCCTCGCGCCCGGCAGCATCCGGCACCGGATGGGCCGCTTCCACAATCTCAATGTGCCTGGTGGGCACGCCATAACCATAGCGCGTGACAACCAGGCCTTCGACCGGCTTCTTCCAAGCCTTCTCGAAAGCCTGGGCCATGGCGGCGCTGGCCTTGCCCGCGCCGATCACAATGGTGCGGCCCTTGGGCGGTTTGGGCAAATGCGTGGCAATGGTGAGGCTTGGCTGTGCGGCTTCCACACCAGCATCAAACATTTTCCGCAGAAGTTTTTGCTGCTTCATATCATCCAACCCAGCGTGTCTTCAGTTTTCCCCAGTGGTGCATATTCAAAGCCCATCCAGCCTTCATAGCCTGAAGCTGCAATGTGATTGAGGAGAAATTGGAAATTGATTTCGCCTGTGCCCGGTTGATGGCGGCCCGGATTGTCGGCCAATTGCATGTGGCCAATCATCGGCAGAAGCCGTGTGATGGTGGCGGCCAATTCGCCCTCACTGCGTTGCATGTGATAGATGTCATATTGCAGTTTGATATTCGGGTGGCCGCTGGCGGCGATGGCCTTCAGCGCATCCTTGGATGTGTTGAGGAGAAAACCTGGCATGTCATTGCGGTTGATGGGTTCCACCACAAGCGTGATATTTTCGCGGGCCATGGCCTCTGCCGCAAAGTGCAAATTTTCCGCCAGCGTTTGCCAGAGTGCGCCACGCGCCACACCTTGTGGGGCGATGCCAGCCAGACAATTCACGCGCTTGCAACCCAGCGCCGAGGCATAATCCAAAGCGCGTTTTACGCCATCACGGAATTCCCGTTGCCGCGCGGGATCGCAGCCAATGCCGCGATCACCCTTGGCCCAATCACCCGCTGGCAGATTGAACAGCGCCAGTTCGAGGCCATTGTCATCCAACAGTACTTTGAGTTTTGAAATCTCATGGTCATAGGGCTGTGAAAATTCGACGCCTTTGAAACCCGCCTTGGCCGCTGCAGCAAAACGCTGCTCAAAAGGCAGATCAGGAAACAGCCAGCCGAGATTGGCGCAGTAACGCAATTTGTGCCGTGCCATCTCCCCTCCTCAAAAAGTGACAAACCGCCCGTATTTGCGGTGATGATAGGCCAGTGTCGTGAGGCCTGAAATATTTGCGGCCAGAACCTCGCCTATGAAGATGCGGTGCGTGCCGCCATCGTGCCAGCTGTCGAGCCTGCACTCAAAGGTGGCGGCGGCGTGATCCAGAACGGGTGCTGAGGTGACACCTTGATGCCAATCAGCCGCAGCAAAATCATAGGGTGCACCATGTTCCGGCCTGCCGGCAAAGATGCGCGCCAACGGCACCTGATGTTCCGACAAGAGATTGGCTGTGAAGCAGCCATTGCTGGTGATGGCAGCAGAAATCAGGTTCTTGCGGTTGATGCAGGCCAGCAGCAATGGCGGCTCTGATGAAACCGAAGTGACGGCACTCACCGTCAGGCCAAAGCGGCCTGCGGCACCATCGGTTGTCACCACCGAAACACCAGAGGCGGCGGCGGCCATGGCTTCAACAAATTGGGCCGAAAGATTCGGCTGAGGGTTTTGCATGGCCCCCTATCGCGGGCAAAAAAGGTTCTGTCAAATCGGCTTAAATGACATAATGAATGTGATTTTCCGGAGGATGCGATGCGCAGCGAAACGGCCCCCAAGAAACCCCAGACCATCCATCTCAAAGACTATCGCCCCACACCCTATCTGATTGACCATGTGCATCTCGCTTTTGAGTTGGACGTAAGGCAAACGCGAGTGAAGTCAGAGTTGCATTTCCGCCCCAATCCGAAAGCCAAGGCGATGGATGCCGCACTGGAATTGGATGGCGAGAAAATCAAACTGGCTTCGCTGCAGTTGGATGGCAAAGCACTCGGCCCTGCGGATTTCCGCGTGACCGATGAAAAACTGATCATTGCCAAAGTGCCGCGCAAGGGTTTTACGCTCAGCGTCGAAACGCTGTGTGATCCGGCGGCCAATACCGCGCTTTCGGGCCTTTACATGTCGAGCGGTGTGTTCTGCACACAATGTGAGGCCGAAGGCTTCCGGCGCATCACTTATTTCTATGACCGGCCGGATGTGATGGCCAAATTTTCAGTACGCATTGAAGCGCCGAAATCCCTGCCCGTTCTGCTCTCCAACGGCAATCCGGGCGCAACGGGGATGATTGCCGGAACAGATCGGCATTTTGCAGAATGGCAAGACCCGCATCCCAAGCCTTCCTATCTCTTCGCGTTGGTCGCGGGTGATCTGGCTTCGGTGCATGACACGTTCACCACCAGCGAAGGGCGCAAGGTGAATCTCGGCATCTATGTTGAGAACGGCAAGGAAAACCGCTGTGCCTGGGCCATGGAGTCACTCAGGGCCTCAATGCGCTGGGACGAAAAAGTGTTCAGGCGGGCCTATGATCTGGACGTGTTCAATATCGTGGCGGTATGGGATTTCAACATGGGGGCGATGGAGAACAAGGGTCTCAATATCTTCAATGACAAATATATCCTTGCCCTGCCTGAGACAGCCACTGATCTGGATTATGAGTTGATTGAAGGCATCATCGCGCATGAATACTTCCATAATTGGACCGGAAACCGCATCACCTGCCGCGACTGGTTTCAGCTTTGCCTGAAGGAGGGCCTCACGGTTTTCCGCGATCAGGAATTCACCTCTGACCTTCGCTCACGCGCCGTCAAACGCATCGATGACGTGCAGGATTTGCGTGCGCGGCAATTTCCTGAGGACATGGGGCCGCTGCAACATCCGGCCCGGCCGGCGAGCTATATCGAGATCAATAATTTCTATACCGCGACGGTTTACGAAAAGGGCGCTGAACTTTGCCGCATGATCAAAACGCTGATCGGGTCAGCCGCATTTGACAAGGGCATGCAGCTCTATTTCAAGCGCCACGACGGTGAGGCGGCGACGGTTGAGGATTTTGTGGCCTGTTTTGCCAGCGCGTCGAAACGCGATCTCAAGCCATTCTTCCGTTGGTACACGCAAGCCGGAACGCCGATATTGTCCGTAGACGGAAGATATAGTGCCAAGACTAAAACCTACGCCCTCAATCTGGCTCAATCCACACCGCGCCCGAAAGGTCAGCCACCCAAAAAACCGCTGCACATGCCCATCGCACTGGGACTCATCGGCCCAAATGGACAGGACATGCCCCTGACCCTGAAGGGCAAAGGCAGAATTTCCCAATTGGAGTTGTCGAAGGCCAAGCAGAGCTTCACTTTCACAGGCGTTGCGGCGGCCCCGGTGCTGTCCATCAATCGCGGCTTTTCGGCATCTGTCGTGATCAAACACAAAGGCAGTTCGGCAGATCTGCTGTTCCGCATGGCGCATGATAGCGATAGCTTCAATCGCTGGGAGGCCGCGCAAGTGGCTGCCAAGGATCTCATTCTGGCGGCTTATTCCAAGGGCACGTCCAAAAAGTGGCAGACGCAGGCGCAAAATTTTGCGGCGGCTCTGGGCAAGACTCTGGCGTCAACTGAATTAGACTCCGCCTTCAAGGCCAAGATGCTGGAACTGCCCGTGTTTGAAGATTTGCTGCCTGCCATTAGGAAGGATGTGGATTCCGACAAACTGTTTGCGGCGCGCGAAGCATTGCGCAAAGCGGTGGCGGTTCACAACATGGCAACGCTGAAGTCGATCCACATTTCCACTACACAACCTGGTGCCTATTCGCCTGATGCTGATTCCACTGGCCAGCGCGCGCTGCATTTTGCCTGTCTGTCACTTGCGGCTTTGGCAGATGCCAATTGGGCGGCTGTTCAGGCGCAACACGAATTTGATGCGGCGAATAACATGACGGTGGAATTCAGCGCCTTGCAAACAGGGGCAAGGCTGGGTGGTGTAGCTGGTGAAAGGATGCTGGCCACTTTCCATGCACGTCATGGCAAGGACCAATTGCTGATCGACAAGTGGTTTGCCGTGCAGGCGTTGCTGCCGGGCGCGCATTCGGCCGAGCGGGTGCGCAAGCTTATGGTGCATCCTGATTTCACCTATAAAACGCCAAACCGGGTTTATGCCCTGTTGCGCAATTTCATCGGCGGCAACTTTACCGGCTTTCATGCCGCCAGCGGTGCTGGTTACGCGCTTGCGGCAGATGCCGTCCTGAAACTTGATGCCACAAACCCGCAAGTGGCCTCCAGGCTGGCCACCGGTTTTCGAAGCTGGCGCAAGTTTGATGGCCCACGGCGCAAGAAGGCTGAGGCCGCTTTGAAGCGCATTCTGGCTGCCAAAGGCCTGTCGCGCGATGTTTATGAGATCATTTCGAGAACATTGAAGGGTTGAGATCGCAGGGGCTGGCCCCTTTGGTGCTTGGCAAATCAGATTCCGCTTTGTTATTCCTTAGTGCAAGCGACGGCTTTGGCCGCTTTGGCCAAGGCAAGCCAGTTTGGCCCTGCGCATGCGTTCACACACACAAGGTTCAAGAATTGGCCAAGGCCCAGATCAAAGACCTGTTTTTCCGTGATGCAGCCTTGCATTTGCCGCTGCTTGGCGGGCGCGGGCTCAATGTGAGCGAGCGTGCGATGCGCATTCTCATCACCGGGCTTACAGCGCTGTTTCTTGTTGTGTTGGCAACGGCGCTGCTTTCGCAACTGTGGTCCAGCCGCAGCCAGAACCTGAATGAGGAGAGCCGCCTCACCATTCTCAATGCCGAGCGCGCGGCCCAAAATATCAAGCTGGCATTCTATGAGGCCCAATCCGCAGGCAAACCCGGGCCCGCCGTTGGGCAGGAGTTATTGGACCGCGCCGTTCCGGCGGATGCCACGGCGCATGACCGCTTCTTCATACTGCTGGATGGCAGCGGCCATATCATCGCCGCCGAGCCCGAGCGCCCGGCCTGGATTGGGCAATCCATCGCCACGATCATGGCGCCAAACTTCGTGGTTGAGGCCGTCGTCAACGGCAATGACATGGCGCCCACAAGGCTGGCCGGCGGCGAGGATGCCTTCATGGCCACGCGTGACCTTGGCAACGTGCCGGGAAGCTTGTTGGCCTTGCAGAAGAAAGATGATGTGCTGGCCATCTGGCGCACCGGTGTTGCCAAGCTTGCATCACTCTTCGGTGTGACTTTTCTCGTGTTGATGCTGCTGGCCGGGGCCTTTCACTGGCAGGCGGGCAAGGCCTTTGACGCTGATGAAATGCTGGCCCATGCCACGGGCCGTCTCGACAAGGCGCTGGAAGGCGGTGAATGCGGACTGTGGGATTGGAACCTCATGGGCGATAGGATTTTCTGGTCCAAGTCCATGTATGACATTCTGGGCATGGCACCGAAGAGCGAAGCCATGACTTTCCGCGAATTTGCCGTGCGCCTGCACCCCGACGATGCACCGCTGGATGTGCTGATTGATGAATTGCTGCGCGGGCTGCGCAAGGATTTCGATCAGGAATTCCGCATGCGCCATGAAGAGGGGCACTATATCTGGCTGCGTGCGCGTGCCGCGCTGGCCAAGGGCCGCGACTCCAATGACCCGCATCTTGTGGGCATCGTTTTCGATATCTCCAAGCAGAAGCGCCTCGATGCATTGAATCAGGAAGCGGAACTTCGCCTCAAGGATGCGGTTGAAAACATTTCCGAGGCCTTTGTGCTTTGGGATACAGAAAGCAAACTGGTGCTGTGCAATTCCAAGTATCAGCAGTTCCATTCCCTGCCAGCCAATGTCTGTGAGCCGGGAACGCCCTATAATCTGGTGACCACGGCTGCAAAGGAGCCTGTGGTTCAGCAATTTGTGGCGGCAGAGCGCGATGCGGCTTCTGGTGCGCGCTCAATGGAAGTGCAATTCGCCGACGGGCGCTGGCTGCAGATCAATGAGCGGCGCACCAAGGATGGCGGCTTCGTTTCGGTGGGCACCGACATCACGGCCCTCAAGAAACAGGAAGAAACCCTGCTGGAATCCGAACGTAATCTGATGGTCACAGTGCGAGATCTGCAAAAGGAACGGCAACTCGCCGAGGAGCAATCGCAGCGTTTGGCGGAATTGGCTGACAAATACGCGGAAGAGAAGACACGCGCTGAGGCGGCCAATCGTTCCAAGTCTGAATTCCTGGCCAATATGAGCCACGAGCTGCGCACACCGCTCAATGCCATCATCGGCTTTTCGGAAATCATGGGGCAGAAGATTTTTGGACCCTTGGGCTCTGCCAAATATGATGAATATTCCAGCGACATCCGCAAGAGCGGACAGTTCCTGCTCGATGTGATCAATGACATTCTCGACATGTCAAAGATCGAAGCCGGCAAGACCGAACTTGAATTTGAGCGCGTTGATATTGGCGGCGTGATTGAGGAAGTTTTGCGGCTGGTGGGGCCACGCGCTGCCGAAGGCAAGATTGCCATCCTGCGCGAAGTGGAGGCCATGCCGCCTTTCAAGGCTGACAAGCGCGCGCTGAAACAGGTGTTCATCAACATCATGGCCAATGCCATAAAATTCACGCCCGAAGGCGGCACGGTGAAGATCAGCGCGCGCACCGAGCACGATCGGCTGCGTTTGCAGATCTCGGACACCGGCATTGGCATTCCGCAAGGGGATATAGAAAAGCTGGGGCGGCC
>JAYTIG010000596.1:0-8117 GCA_043731995.1 Hyphomicrobiales bacterium | reverse complement strand
CACTGCGGCACCATGAAGGGCGGCGTGGAAATCTTGCCCGGGCCCTGGCGCCACAACAAGTCCATTTGGCCCCTGTTGTTCAATGGCTTCAAGCAGCGTTTCCGGCGCAACGGGCTTGCTCAACAAGCCAAGTGCGCCATCGTTGATGGCCTGCTTCAAAAGTTCCTCCACGCTATAACCCGACATCATGAAAACCTTGGCATGCGGGCGCAGCTTGCGGATCTCCATGAAGCTTTGCACGCCATTGAGGCCCGGCATCATCACGTCCACAAAGGCCAGGTCAAAATCCATTTGCAAATAGGCGAAGATTGCCTGCTTGCCGCTATAAACAACTTGGGTGTTGTGGCCCTCATACTCAAAGAGCTCGCCAAGAGAGTTGGCATTGTCTTTGTCATCATCCACAACGAGAATATTGAGCTTGCGCATTTCAAGCAGCCTCCACTTCGCTATCGGCCTGTACAAAAGGCAGCCGCAAGATAAAGCGGGCCCCCTTCCCTGGATCGGATTGAATGTCGAGCGTGCCACCATGTTGGATGGCGATCTGTTCAACGGCAGGAATGCCAAGACCCGTACCAAAGCTCTTGGTGGTAAACAGCGGCTCGCGCACTTTTTCCAGCGTCTCAGGGCTAATGCCCGGCCCGTTGTCGGCAATTTCGATCTCGGCCAAATCACCTGCGCGCCGTGTCGTGATGGTGATGGTGGGTTCCTCGCTCGTGTCCGGCAGCGGGTGGTCACCATTGCCAACCATGGCTTCAGAAGCGTTGGAGATCAGATTGGCAATGGCACGTTCAAGCCGCGCAGGGTCAAACGGCACCTCAACCCCATCAAGGCCCAGATAGCAGGCCACATTGATGCAGCCGGCAAGCCGCCGCACTTCTTCTTCAACCAGGTGTACAAGCCATTGGTCAAGATCAGCCGAACGGCAGTCCAGTTTCTTGGTGCGCGAAAAGTCGAGAAGCTGGGTGATGATCCCGTCACAGCGCGTCACGCCATTGTTGATGCGCTGCAGCTGCGATTCAATGCCAAGCCCCTTGTCTTTCAATTTTCGTTCAACCAGAAACACCGAAGTACGCACCGCGCCCAATGGGTTGCGCAACTCGTGTGCAATCGTGGCGGTAAGTTGGCCCATCTGTTCCAACCTGCCCTTTTTCACCAACGCATCTTGTGCGTTTTTAAGTTTCTGCATGCTGGAAGCAAGTTCCCGGTTGAGGCGCAGGATTTCTTCATTGATGCGCTTCAATTCGGCATTTTCAGAAATATCGATGATGGACACGATGGCAGAGCGCGTCTTGTTCTTGAACAATGCCAACCAGCCCGAGCTAATCACAAGCACGCGCCGTTCCTCGCCGGCCTTGTCGGTCAAGGCGCATTCAAAGCGTGCCGCCTCGCCGGGAAAATTCGCCGGCCTGCCCAAGGCTGCAACCAACTTGCCAAGTTCCAGCGCATCGCCACCAAAATATTCGTGCATCAGCGGGTTGATGAAGCTGATCGCCCCACCTTCTTCAATCTGCACCACGCCCACGGGCACAGTCTCCGCAAGTGCCTGATATTGCTCCTCTCGCTTTTTAACCTCGATCAGGCTGAAATTGATGCCAAGCAGGAACGCGTGACCCTTCGGCGTAACCATGCGCACCTTGCGCGACAGCACTGGCAATTCACGGCCATCGGGCAGTGTCACATTTTCTTCGACTGAACAGATGCTGCCGGATTTGATCACACGCCGGTCATTCTCCATGGATTGGGCGATTTGGGTTTGCGGAAAGAAGGCATCATCAGCTTTGCCCAGCAGGTCTTTTTCCGTCCTTCCAAAATTCTCATTGTTCTTCCGGTTGGAATAGACAAAGCGACCCTCGGCATCCTTGGCCCAGATCGGTGTGGGCAAAGAATCCAAGATCTGCATCAAGAACTCCGCGCTCAATTCCTTGGCGCGCGTGCTGCGGTCATACATCCAACTCTCTCCCCATCGATCGTCCCGGTTTGGATTTGGCCAACTGCCGGAAACATCGAGATTCACTCAGACAAACTAGGTTTCATGCAGCAGATTCAATCACCACATGCAGCGGCAATTGCAACGTGAAGCACGCGCCCTTGCCCAATTCAGAAGTCAAATGCAGCGTGCCTCCATGCTGCACCACAATTTGTTCGACGGCAGGCAACCCAAGGCCTGTGCCAAAACTCTTGGTGGTGAACAGCGGCTCACGGATGCGGTTCAGGATCTCGGGCTTGATGCCAGGTCCGTTGTCACGCACTTCCACCAATACAAACTCGCCATCCCGCCTCGTGCTGACTGAAATTACCGGGGGTGGCACAGCGGCCATGTCCTGGCCCATCAACGCTTCAGCGGCATTTGAAAGCAGGTTGCCAATGGCACGTTGCATCCGTGTTGGATCAAACGGCACAATCAAGCCGCCCAAACCAAACTCGCAATTGATTGTCACTTGCGGCGGCAGGCGCTGTGCCTCTTCGCCAACAGTCCTTTCCAGCCACAGGTCAAAATCTTCTGCCGAAGTCACCACCTGCTTGGTGCGCGAAAAATCGAGAAGCTGGGTGATGATGTCGTCACACCGCGTGATGCCGTTGTTGATACGCTGAATCTGACCTTCAATGCCAAGGTCGCGCCCGCGGGTCTTGCGCTCCAGCAGGAAGGTGGATGTGCGCACCGCGCCCAGTGGATTGCGCAATTCATGGGCGATGGTGGCCGTCAGCTGGCCCATCTGCTCCATGCGGGTTTTCTTCACCAATTGGTCTTGGGCTGATTTCAGGGCCTTGAGATTTTCAGCCAGTTCAGCGTTGATGCTCACCATGCCGTTGTTGAGTTCGGCCAAGTCATCATTGGTGCGTTCGGCCTCGGCCCGCGCTTCATTGGCGAAAGCGCGCGCCTCTTCAAGCTCGTCCAGCTTGCGCAAGCTGGAGCGGAACAGTGAAAATGCCGTGACAATGCCAAGCGCCACAGCTGCAACTGAAATGACCGCCGTGCGCATGAGCCAGCCTTCCAGCCGGGTTTTGCGTTGCAGAAGATTGTTGCTCAGCCGGTCATTGATGTCGCTCCACACAGCCTGCAGGGATTGGGACCATTTTGCCTGGCCCGCCTTGAGTCCCTGGTCCATGTTGGCAACCGCCGCCTCATCGGGAGTTCCCGGTTGCAGCAGACTGGTGCGCAAGGCTGCAGCATCAAAGGTCAGCCAATAGGTTGAATTGAGAAGACGGTTATAGGGGCCGATATCATCGCTCAACGCGCGCGCGGCCACAGTTCCCATGCCAAGTTCACGGGCCTTGAATTCAAGTCCCGCAGAAGCCAGAACCAGATCTTGTATGCGCGCACAGCCTTCGACCGAATCGGCCATGCAATCGGCTTCCTGACTGCGCAGGTTGTTATAGGATTCAAGCAGGCGCGGGAGTAAGGTGCTTGCCAGGTTGATCAGCGCGTTGGCCTCTCGGTCACCGCCATTCTGTCGGGCGCTGCCAGTGCCAACTGCTGCTGAAAGCAATGACGCCTTCTGCAAAATGGCCCGGGTGTCTTGCGGCGCGGCTTTGAGATCATGGCGCATGGCTTCAAATTCCACACCAACACCGACAGCCTTGGCCAGCTTGGGCCCAAATTCCAGCAACGCTTGTTTGCGGCTCGCCATATCCTCGCCATCAACAACGTCAATCATCACTGGAATAGTCATGGCCAGTAAGGTCAGGCTGTCACCATTGGCCTTGAGGGCTGCGCGCTCATCTAGAACCTGGGAAAACAGCTGCCAGCCCAGTAATACAGCAGGGATCGACAGCAGCAGCACAATGCGCAACAATCTGAACCCGGCGACATGTGATGCCAACAAACGCGTCATAGAAGTCCCCACTGCAACGTCACCTTTCTCCGGCAGCGCTGCGCTTGACCGGAACTATCGGAAAAATCTGTAAACTTCACGCTAACGAGAACGGTTGAATCAGTTCGTACAGACAATTTATAATTGATTTATGATAGCAATATAACCATAAATTGTAAACCTGCTTTAAAAGTGACTTTCGCACTGCAGCAAAGCTCCTACTTGCCCAGCCTCAGCGCGCTGCCTGAAATTCGGGAATGGAGAGGGATTCAATGGCAGGTGGCTGCCAATGCGGTGCGGTGCGTTATCGCTTTTCGGACAGCCCAAAGGCCGCTGAAATCTGCCATTGCCGCATGTGCCAGAAGGCTTTTGGCAATTGGGGAGCGGCTTTCATTGAAGTGCCGCCGACGCTTTTTGAATGGACACGTGACGAGCCCGCCACATTCCGTTCTTCACCATTTGTCCAGCGCGGCTTTTGCAAAATGTGCGGCACACCACTGTTCAGGTTGGAAGATGGCGACACATTCATTGATATCGCCGCAGGCACGCTGGATGATCCGAGTGGCCTTACCTTCACGCGCCAGATCGGCGTGGAAAGCCGTCAGCCTTGGTTCAAGACCCTGCACAATTTGCCAGAATTTCGCATTGATGAAACGCGGCCCGCCGAAGAACTGGCGCGCCTCACTTCAAACCAACAGAGGGATGGCGATTAGATCAGCGCCTTGATCGCTTCCAGCGCCGCTGCCGCGCGTGAACCATTCGGACCACCGGCCTGGGCCATGTCGGGCCTGCCGCCGCCGCCTTTGCCACCCATTGCAGCCGCACCGGCCTTGACCAGATCAACGGCATTGTATTTGGCCGTGAGATCACCGGTGACGGCTGCCACCACAGCGCCCTTGCCATCATCGCTCTCCGAGATGAGCACCACGATTCCGGAACCCAATTGCTTCTTGCCTTCGTCAGCCAGAGGTTTCAGGTCATTGGCGGCAACGCCCTTCAGAAGGCGCGCCATTACTTTTACACCCTTCACCTCGACCACATCACTCGCAGCACCATTGGCGGCCCCGCCACCCATGGCGAGTTGGCGCTTCGTGTCAGCAAGCTCACGCTCCAATTTGCGGCGATCATCAAGCACGGCCTCAAGCCGTGAGAGCATCTCGGCGGGCGCCACTTTCAGCGCCGCCGAGGCAGCCTGCACACGGCGGTCTTGCTCAGCCAGATAGGCCCGCGCCGCATCACCGGCCAAGGCCTCCATGCGGCGCACACCGGCAGAAGAAGCACTTTCAGCAACAATTTTGATCAAGCCAATATCGCCAGTGCGCGAAACATGCGTGCCACCACACAGTTCCAGCGAATAGACTGGGCGCTTTGCACCAGCCTCATTGCGGCCCATGGAAACTACGCGCACTTCATCGCCATATTTTTCACCAAACAGCGCCATGGCACCTTCAGCAATCGCCGCATCAACTGAAAGAAGCCGAGTATTCACCAGGTCATTCTGGCTCACAACATCGTTGGCAATGGCTTCAACACGCGCAAGTTCTTCGGCACTCATGCCCTTGGAATGCGAGAAGTCAAAACGCAAACGTCCCGGCTCAACGAGAGAGCCCTTCTGCGCCACATGCTCGCCCAGCACACGGCGCAGCGCCTCGTGCAGCAGATGCGTGGCCGAGTGATGCTGGCGGTTGCCGCTGCGGCGGGCGCGGTCAACTTCCAATTCCACCGCCTGGCCCGAACGGAAAGATCCCCTCACCACCTTGCCGTGATGCACAAACACATCACCCAAACGCTTCTGGGTATCGCTCACACGGAACACCGAACCATCGGCGCGGCGGATCACACCGTGGTCGCCAGACTGGCCGCCGCTCTCGCCGTAAAACGGTGTCTGGTTCACCAGAATGGCCCCGGCCTGGCCCTCATTCAGCGCAGTCACGTCTTTGCCATCATGAGTCAGCGCCATCACTTCGCCTTCGGCGCGCTCAGTATCATAACCCAGGAATTCCGTGCCCCCCACACGCTCGCGGATATCGAACCACACGGAGTCAGTTTTTTCCTCGCCGGAGCCTTTCCACGCGGCGCGGGCTTCAGCCTTTTGCTTGGCCATGGACTTGGCGAAGGCATCGCCATCAACCGTGATGCCCCGCGCCTTCAACGCATCCTGGGTGAGATCCAGCGGGAAGCCATAAGTGTCATAGAGTTTGAACGCCGTCTCGCCCGAGAACGTGTCACCCTTCGAAAGTGAGTTGGATTCATCGGCCAAAAGCTTCATGCCGCGCACCAGTGTGTTGCGGAAGCGGTTTTCTTCCAGCCTCAGCGTTTCGGTGATCATGGGTTGCGCGCGGGTGAGTTCAGGGTAAGCAGCACCCATCTCGCGCACCAACGCGGGCACCAGCTTCCACATCAGCGGTTCTTTCACGCCCAGCAATTCGGCATGGCGCATGGCGCGGCGCATGATGCGACGCAAAACATAGCCACGGCCCTCGTTGGAAGGCATCACACCATCGGCGATAAGGAAAGATGAGGCGCGCAAGTGATCGGCGATCACACGGTTCGAGGCCTTGGCGTCGCCTTCAGCGGGCACATTTGTTTCTTCGACAATCGCGGCGATGAGAGAGCGGAAAAGATCAGTCTCATAATTGTCATGCGTGCCTTGAAGAACGGCGGCAATGCGCTCCAGCCCCATGCCCGTGTCGATCGAAGCCCTGGGCAGGTTCACGCGGTTTTCTTTCGTCAACTGCTCGAACTGCATGAAGACGAGGTTCCAGATTTCGATAAAGCGGTCACCGTCAGCTTCGGCAGAACCCGGAGGCCCACCCCAAATCTTGTCGCCGTGATCAAAGAAAATTTCAGAGCATGGCCCGCATGGACCGGTGTCGCCCATCGCCCAGAAATTGTCTGATGTCGGGATGCGGATGATGCGGCTGTCCGGAAGGCCCGCGACCTTCTTCCAAAGGTTAAAGGCATCGTCATCATTGTGATAAACCGTGACGGTGAGCCGGTCTTTGGGCAGGCCATATTCCTTGGTGATCAGGGTCCATGCCCACTCAATGGCATCAGGCTTGAAGTAATCGCCAAAGGAGAAGTTGCCAAGCATCTCGAAGAATGTGTGGTGACGCGCGGTATAGCCCACGTTATCAAGGTCATTGTGTTTGCCGCCGGCGCGCACGCATTTTTGTGCGGTGGTGGCCCGGGTGTAGGGGCGTTTTTCAGCCCCGGTGAACACATTCTTGAATTGCACCATGCCGGAATT
The DNA here is from genome assembly GCA_043731995.1 of Hyphomicrobiales bacterium. GTDB lineage: Bacteria > Pseudomonadota > Alphaproteobacteria > Rhizobiales > Aestuariivirgaceae > Aestuariivirga. Next base: position 1,055 of record JAYTIG010000596.1, on the reverse strand, counting down.
GGCAAACATCAGAGTTGGGTCATTGCGCGGCACCAGCGGCGAAGAGGGCACCACTTCGTGGCCCTGCTTTTTGAAGTAGTCGAGAAAGGTGGAGCGGATTTGCGCCAGGCCGGTCATGTCAAAAACCCAATGTTTCGTTGATAGATCGCGCTCAGTTTTGAATGAACCATTCAAAACGGACAAAACGCGATCGCCATTTTGTGAGCGAGTACGATCACTTTTGGCCGGATCAGCCCAAAGTGACCGTACTCCACGGGCTTATTAAGGTGCGAAGCAGCAAACGTCCAGAATTTATCTGCGATGCGGCCCGCCGCTTTGGGGTGGGTATTGCATCACGGGCCTCAGCCCTGGTTCATCGACCAAGCACAATTAAAAAAAACCGCCGCACCAACTGGGCGCGGCGGCTTCACACAAACTGCCTTGAGACTTGCTGCCGGGGTCGGGGTCCGGCTTAGCCTCAAGACTACTCAGGCAGGGGTTGGTTGTGGGGCAAACCTGCCGGTCTTGGGCTCAAAGGGAGTCCAAATCGCAATTCCGGATTGGAGCAGATGCCTCAAACCTCAGTGTCTTCCTCATCCTTGATCGTGCCATCGGTGATGCGCGACGAAATCAAGCCCGCATTGGCGCGGATGGCGGCTTCAATCTTGTTGGCCACATCCGGGTTCTGCTTCAGGAAGGTCTTGGCATTATCCCTGCCCTGGCCGATGCGCTCACCGTTATAGGAATACCAGGAGCCGGACTTTTCAACCACGCCAGCGGTCACACCAAGATCGACGAGTTCACCCACCTTGGAAATGCCTTCGCCATACATGATGTCGAATTCCACCATCTTGAAGGGTGGTGCCACCTTGTTCTTGACCACTTTCACGCGCGTCTGGTTGCCCACCACTTCTTCGCGGTCCTTGATCGCACCAATGCGGCGGATATCAAGGCGCACCGAGGCATAGAATTTCAACGCATTGCCGCCCGTGGTGGTTTCGGGAGAACCGAACATCACGCCAATCTTCATGCGGATCTGGTTGATGAAGATCACCATGCAATTGGATTTGGAAATC
>JAYTIG010000595.1:0-3088 GCA_043731995.1 Hyphomicrobiales bacterium | reverse complement strand
TCAGCAGAAAGCTGGTGGAGCCCAAAAGGTTCGTGCCAAGAAATGTGGCGATGAACGGCGTGTAGTTCATGCACGTCACCGAAATCACAAGATCATTGCTGGCTGACATCATGCCAGAAAAATTGGTTGTGTCAGGCACGGGGCAAACCGGCGCGCCGCTGTTGGTGGCTTTCCAGCGCTGCGTTACGGCCGCACCATTGAGGCGGTAGCCATAAACATCCACATGCACGTCCCCCGCACCGGTGGGCTGCATGATCATCGACACCGAGTTGAAAATGTCGGTAACCGTGCTGCGCACGATGGTGGATGATGATTGTGCTACGGTGTCGCTGATCGTGGCTGAGGTTGAAGTGATCTTGCGGTTGAAGGTGATCAGTGCCGTCAGATCCTGCAAGCTGAAATAGAGCAGGAACAGGAAGGGCATGATGAAGGCGGCCTCGATGGCCGAGGCGCCTCTGTCGGATTTCAGAAAGTTCTTTTTCATATTTGTGCGTTCCATCAACAGACTGTGGCGCCGGAGGCCGGGAATGGTTCATTCTGGAAGATGGCAAAGCCCACCAGGCGGCGCGCCGAGTTGCCGGCAATATTGCCAAGGAAGCTCATGCCCCACATGTTGAAGCGCCAGTCATAGGTGGCGACAACGGCAGCGGGCTGCGAAGGCTGGCCCGGATTGTAGCAAGTGGGTGGGATAAAGCCCACACTCATGCTGGGGCCAATGGTGTTGAAGGCCGGGAGATTGGCTTTCAGCGTGGCGAAGGTCGCGTCGGAACGCACATAGACGTAAACGCTGCCACTGCAGTCAATCAGCACGCTGGCCGTGTTGCAAATGGCGGTCTTGAACTGGGCAGCATTCAGCGCGCCCCCTTGAGCTTGGCCCGTGCGCACCAGGCGCGCGGAATCCTGAACTGACGATTGAATGGCATATTCCGTGAACATCATCAGGCCGGTCTCCATGATGACACCAAGCAGCAACATGAAGGGCGGTGCAATCATGGCAAATTCAATCGCGGCCGAACCCCGCTCGGAATTCCGGAATTTGCGAAGCCGGTTTTTCACCTGCTCTTTGAAGCGTTTCAACATCGCCATCTCTCCACAAAACAAAAATGAAAACTCTGGCCTACAAGGCTAACGACACGACATTGAGGCGGGTTGAATAAACCTGGTAAAATTTGAACTAATCGGAATTTGACTGCGCCTTGGGCCCAAAACAAAGGCAGCCAATGGGCTGCCTTGCTTCTTTGGATTGGCGGTTCGCCTAATCATTGTGGAGGCGGTGCCTGGTTCTTCACGTCTGCCGTGAGCGAACCCGTGGCGAACTTATACTTGGCCTGGCTGTTGCCCATGGTGTTGCCAAAAAACTCGCTCCTGTCGCCAACCATCATGTTGCCTTCACAGTTTGGCGCACAGGTGTAAGTATAGCGGTCAATGCTATCCAGATGTCTTGTGTTCGCCGCGAACAGCGTAACCTGATTATCAGTGTGATGAGCCACACTCACGTAGTAATTTACGATTTTGTTCCCGCTGGCGTCAAAAACCATGATGTTGGTTTCGCCGAATGAATGGCCATGCAGAAACATCTGTTTGCCGTTCAGTGAAATGTCCGCAATCGAGGGATTGCCAACAACAACCGTGGCTGGATCGGTCGTCAACATCACAAGCTGGCTTTGATCAACTTCAACCGTAACGGGAGTGGGCGTGGCATTGGCGGGTGCATCTGCTCTGGCTGTGCCAGTTGCCACCAGCAGTGCCAAAATCGAAAGCTTAATTGCCGCAAACTTCATTGTGAAACTCCACACAAGGCAGGGGTTCCCTGCATCTTCGTAAATGAAGACTTGCCTCATAATGATGAATCTTAGGTTACCGCCCGCAAACGCCGCAGGTGATGGGTCGATTTTTTGAAGGTTAACTCATCCTTTACAAAGGCCGTGTGAAGCTCCCTTCCTATAAGCGAGACTTCTGAGAATTCCATGCTTCAAAATCTTTCCATTTTTGTTTTGCCCGCGCTGCTCATTATAGCCGCAGCCAGCGATGTGATGTCATTCCGCATTCCAAACTGGTTGACAGTGCTCACAGCAACCCTGTTTTTCCCTATGGCTTGGGCCACCGGCATGCCGCAGCATGAATTTGGCCTGCATCTGGCGGCTGGCGCAGCACTTTTCGCCGTGGGTTTTGTGTTCTTTCAAGTGGGTATTTTTGGCGGCGGCGATGCGAAGTTGATGGCGGCTGCCGGCCTGTGGTTTGGCACTGCCAAGGTTTTGCCTTTTCTTTTTCTAACGGCCATTGCCGGCGGCGCATTGGCCCTGGTTGTAGGCCTGTGGTCGGCCTTCATGCTGCACTGGGAAATTCATGGCGACCAAGGCGTTCTGGCAACACTTGGCCAGAACTTGCGCAAGTTGAACCCGAATGTGCCTTACGGTTTTGCCTTCGCGCTGGGCGGCATCCTGGCGTTCAAGGACACATGGTGGACAAACGGATTAGGCTGAGTGGGAGCTCAGAGTCATTAACCTTAATTTGACCTTTGCCGGGCAAGTTAAGAAAGAGTGGGCGCCCAAAATGCGCCTGAGTGAGGGGAAGTTATGGGTAGAATGCGTATTGTGGCCTTGGCTGGAGCTCTGATTTGCGCCGTGCTGGCCGGAATGATGGCGCTGAAGGTCATCGGCCGCAAGGCCGAGGTGAAGCAGGAAGTCATCAACACTGTGCAAACAACGGATGTGCTCGTTGCCGCCAAGGATGTGCTGATGGGCGAAAAACTCGCCGATGGCTCAATCAAGTGGATGGCTTGGCCCAAAGACAATCTTCTGCAATCCATGGTCACTCGTGATGCCAAGCCCGATGCCTTGAAGGAATTGGCTCTGGGGCGTGCCCGCCAGCCCATCTATAAGGATGAGCCCATCCTCGAGAAAAAATATGTGTTGCCCGGCCAAGGTGGTTTCATGAGCGCCAATCTTCCCAAGGGCATGCGCGCCATTTCGCTGGCCATTTCGTCGCGCTCTGCCGCAGGTGGCTTCATCCTGCCGAATGACCGTGTAGATGTGATTCTCACCCGCAAGCTCAACGACGGCAAATCCTCCACGCCGATCATTCACAG
>JAYTIG010000594.1:0-1055 GCA_043731995.1 Hyphomicrobiales bacterium | reverse complement strand
TTGCGCCTCGGCCATGGCCAGCCATTCCAGTGTGCCGCCGCCAATGGAGCTGGAAATACCCCGCGGCGTAACCAGCATTTTTGCACCTTCCTCGCGCGGGGTGGAGCCTTCGGCCTTGATGACTTCTACCACGACGCAAACGCCCTGGGCCTTAAGCTCGGAAAGTGCCTTGGCCCAGAATTTGTTCACGAGGCACCCATGGATTTGACGGCGCGCATGATGGCTTCGGGAGTAGCTGGCACATCCAGCTTGGGCACCACGCCGGGCTTGAGGCTGGCCACGGCATTCATTATCGCGCACCAGACCGAGATGGGCAGCATCAAAGGCGGCTCGCCCACGGCCTTGGAGCGATAGATGGTATCAACCTTGTTGCCTTTGCTGGCATAGAGCGCCACGCGGAAGTCCTCGGGCACGTCGGAGGCGCAGGGAATTTTATAGGTTGATGGTGCATGCGTGCGAAGGCGGCCCTCAGTATCAAACACCAGTTCTTCCGTTGTCAGCCAGCCCATGCCCTGCACGAATCCGCCTTCGATCTGGCCAAGGTCAATTGCGGGGTTCAGCGATGTGCCCACATCGTGGAGAGTATCCACACGTGTTACTTTCATCTCACCTGTCAGCGTATCCACCAGAACTTCCGAACAGGCGGCACCATTGGCAAAATAGAAGAAGGGATGGCCTCGGCCGGTGGCGCGGTTCCAATGGATGACGGGCGTTGCATAATAACCGGTTGAAGAAAGTGACACACGCGCGCCTTTGCAGGCCGTGGCAAGGGCCGCAAAGCTGCTGGATTTGGTTTTGGCCGAGACCTTGCCATCCCAGAAGGTGACTTTTTCCGGATGCACCCCGAAATGCCTGCCCGCCACCTCGGCCATGCGCGCCTTGATGACCAGTGCAGCGTTGCGCGCCGCCATGCCGTTAAGATCAGAACCGGATGAAGCCGCCGTGGGCGAAGTGTTGGGAACCTTGTCGGTGCGCGTGGCCGTGATGGCGACATGGGCCACATCGATTCCAAAAGTGTCCGCTACAACTTGCGCAACCTTTTGGTAGAGACCCTG